>JAFZQT010000065.1 GCA_017620235.1 Butyrivibrio sp.
AGACACCTCCCGCAAGATATAGTATCCCTACACTATAAATATACAACATATACAACATTTATGCAAGCAAAATTTGACAAAAAAATACCGCCATTTGGCGGTTTGTGATACTTTTGCCCTTATTCAACTGTTAAACTCCCGATCTTGTAAACAAGAAGTAATTTTATACTATAAAAAGGCTGTGCCGTTTGGCATGGTCTTTTTTATTGAAAAAACATAAATATTTTATTAAAATTATATTATACAAAACTGAAGGAATATATGAGGGCTGGCTTATATGAATTTTGAAAAGAGTTTTGAGAACTTTGTTCAGATACTTTCAGAAGAGGCGGTTACACCGGAAATATCACCTAGTGCTATTGCCGATATAGCAAAGGAGTATTCTTTGCGTTCTATTGTTTCTATAGTTTCTTACGCGAAAGGCTCTGAGCATGAGGGCGAGCCTGATACCGTTATTCCACTGTTTGGTCCTGTTCCGGAAAGTGAGCCGCCGGCATACTATTTCCAGAACAAGATGGCAGGACAAAAGATTGTTACCTACAACGTTTATTTATACGGTGAAAAAAATTGGAGCGATGAAGAGTATAAGAGCTTTTCAGTTCTGATCGATATTCTTTCTTTCCATATGGAGAGATTTCTTCTTAACACAGTTGTCAAAGAAAGTTCGCTGAAGCAGTATTTGACAGGTCTTCCCAATTCGGGCGGTTTCTTTGTGTTCGCAACAAAACTCTGCGAGAGCGGAGATATAATGCTTTATGATTCCTTTTATTTTAATTTAAAAAGTTTTGGCTTATACAGCAGACGCTATGGTATCGCTGAGGGTGATGAAATAATGAAGCGATATGCGCGCAAGCTGAAAGCTTTTTTCAAAAAAGATGAGATAGTAGCGCATCTTGGCGGAGATAATTACGCTGCGCTTGTTAAGAAGGAGAGGACAAAAGAGTTTTTGGAGTTCCTCTCAGGTGTTGATGTGCACGGCGTAAGAAACGGAAAAGAGGAGCAGATCAGAATTGCAGCTGTGTGCGGAGTTTATGCGGTTGACGATTCTTTGAAAGATGTCGGGCAGCTTCTTTCCAGATCAGCAATGGCGCTAAATTATGCCAAGAATGTGGCAAATAAGCCTTATGTATTTGTGAATAAGGCTATGAGTACGCGCATCTACAGGCAGAAACAGATTGAAGACAGATATGAAGAAGCTCTTGCGAGTGATGAATTTAGAATATACCTTCAACCCAAAGTTGATACGATAACCGGAGAGATTGTAGGAGCAGAGGCTCTGTCCAGATGGTTCTGCAACGGCATTGTTCTTTATCCGACCGAGTTTGTTCCTATCCTTGAGCAGGAGGGAATGGTCGCATCACTTGATATTTATGTGCTTAAAAAAGCTTGTGAGTTCATCAAAGACTGGCAAAAACGTGACATGCCCGTTGTTCCCATTTCTGTCAATTTCTCAAGGCGTGACCTTAGCTACAAGCGCATTGTAGAGGAGATTGTTGAAGCAATCGATGAATATGGAATCGACAGAAAGTTCATAGAAATAGAAGTGACAGAGACTGTAAGCGAAGATGAAAGAACGCTTATGACAGGCTTTTTGTCTAAACTAAAAGATGCAGGCATAACCACTGCGATTGATGATTTCGGAACGGGATATTCCTCGCTTTCGACTCTTAGAGACTTCCCTGTAAAAGTCATCAAGATTGACAGATCCTTCATCAGTAACGACAACCTCAACAAAAACGACGAGATTGTACTAAAGAACATAATTACCATGGCAAAAGAACTCGGAATCAACGTAGTCACCGAGGGCGTCGAGAGAGAAGACCAGGTCACCCTCCTCAAAGAAGTAGGTTGTCACATAGTCCAGGGCTTTCTTTACGACAACCCCATGCCCAAAACCGACTTCGAAAAACGCCTTGAAAAGAAATACTACTCAGAATAAGATCTGTTACGCAAATTAAGCGTGAAGGTTTATCGTTAGCCTCAGCCCCACAGGCATCTGTTTAAAAATGCTTGTGTTCGGCTGCGTCGTAATTCATTAAGATTCAAATCCTGAAAAAAGTCTCCTTTCGGCGTTGCTCAGAACAGTCGACTTTTTTCAGGATTTTTATCTTATGAATTATCTCCTCGTCCAAGAACTGCACATTTTTAAACAGATGTCTTTTGGGGCTTGAGGCTAAGAAAGTCTTTGCTGCTTAATTTGCGTAACAGATTTTTTCTCTGCGTAAGACTTCATTAGCCATATATCCATAAATGCGCAGTATATGTACGAGGACGATGATTTTCAAGAAAAAGATACTCAGCAAAAGCCGATTTCTCTGAGCAACGTCGAAATGAGGCTTTTGCTGAGTTGTTTTTCTAAGAAAATCACGCCGCAGACGTACAACAAGCATTTATGGATATAGGCTGTGAAGTCATAGGCATAAAAAAACTGCCACACTTAAGAAGTGTGGCAGATGTGGGTTTATTCTTCGCGTGTATCTCCCCAGAAGAAGAGAGCTACAGTGCCGGGGCCGGTGTGGCTTCCGATTGTTGTTCCGATATCGAAGAGCTTGATCTTGCCCTTGAGGTTGGGAAGCTGAGCTTCGATCATATCGGCTACGGTTCTTGCATCGTCGTAGCAATCTGAGTGTGAGATGAAGCAGCTGTTGGCATAATCTGTTCTGTTCTCGCAAAGCTCAAACATTTTCTTTACCTGAGCTTTCATAACGGCATTTTTGCCTCTGACCTTTGCTTTTACACAAAGATGTCCTTCTCTGTCGATATTAAGAAGCGGACAGATATTAAGTACATTTCCGATTGCTCCGGCTGTTTTTGAAACACGGCCGTTTCTCACAAGGTACTTAAGATCTGAAACAAAGAACCAGCTCTGAATATTATATTTGTTTTCTTCAACCCAGTTATAGAGAGTATCGATATCTTTTCCCTCATCACGAAGATCTGCAAGTTTATCTGCAAGAAGTCCGAGACCAGCTGAAGCAGCGTAAGTATCAATTATATAAATTTTGCGATCCGGATACTTTTCTTTTAACTGCTCACAAGCGACAGAAGCGGAATTGAATGTTCCCGATATTCCTGAGCTGAGTGCAAGATGAAGGATGTCCTTGCCTTCCTGAAGGAAAGGCTCAAAGAACTCAACATATTCTCCGATACTTACCTGAGATGTCCTTGTCATAGCTCCCTGTGCCATCATTTCATAGAATTTCTTGAATGGAATTGAAGCTCCAAGGTCATCAGGATAATCTTTTCCGTCTATTTCAAAGTGAAAATAAACATACTTAATATCTCTTTTTTCAAAATGCTCACGCGAAAGATCCGCAGTGGAACATGTGCTTATAATATATTCTCCCATAGTGTCCCCTTTTTGCTGTGATTAGTACCCTAATATCATACAATATTAAGCTTTTTGTATCAAATTAATTAAGTGAGAATTGTTTGCACGTATTTAGCGGAATTGTTTGAATTGTCTGAATATAAAAACAATTATTAAAAGGTGATTGACAAGTATATGGGAACATGGTATATTATATATACAATCACTTAAGAGATAAAACCTAAGTATCTGAGGTGGCTTAAGCTTCACCAAAGGAAAACGGATGGTTATCGGAACGGCTGACATCTACAGCTAGGGTGGCGAGGCTTCACATATGCCGAGGGATGTCGAGGTGCCGTTGCAGTAAGTGATTTAATATAAATCAAATCGAAAAGAGAGGACAGGCCATTGGAAAATCAGACATGAGGGCGAGTGTTCATTAGATTAATGGATGCTTGCCTTCAAATTTTTTGCTGAAGTGAAAAATTAAATTCCACTTCAAAAACGTCATTCTGAAGAGTTGAAGTTACTCTTTCAGAAAGGCGTTTTTTCTTTGTTTTGATGTTCAATAGTTGAATTAACTGTTACAATTATTGTTTGTCAGGAATGTCC
>JAFZQT010000066.1 GCA_017620235.1 Butyrivibrio sp.
GCTATATAATCGCATAATGTAAGAGTAAATTCCACATAAAATGAAGTGGAATTAGGCGTAAGACTAAATTCTACTATAACCCCTTTGAAGTGGAATTTAATTTTTCACTTCAGGCCGCGAACAATGTTTCTTAAACCACCTTGTCAAAAGCCTTTTTCGATTGTATAATCTTTCTTGGTGCGAAAATACGCACACAGTTGCTGGAATAGCGCAGTTGGTAGCGCAACTGATTCGTAATCAGTAGGTCGTGGGTTCAAGTCCCATTTCCAGCTCTTAGAAAAGGGGCTGTCGCACTAAGTTAGTGCGTAATATATCGGATGTGTTTCATCTCTTAGGAAACAATAATGTATGACTTTTTTGCGATGTTTTGCTCTATACGGTCATACATTTCATGTATTACATCCTCTTCGGAGACAGCAATGTATGACTTTTTTGCGCAGTTTTGCTCTATAAAGTCATACATCTCATGTATTACACCCTCTTCGAAGACAGCAATGTATGACTTTTTTGCGATGTTTTGCCCTATACGGTCATACGTTCATAAATTTCACCCTTTCATACGCCATTATAGTATGACTTTTTAAAGCATTTCTGCGCAATAAAGTCATACTCCCCATATACTTTCTACAAAGTCAGAGGGGCTGTCGCTTTAGATGAATCCTGCTAAGTAATCATCTAAAACGACGGCCCCTTTTCTTTTAATCAATGAATATTGCTTCAATTATCGAATTAATTTTCGAATCCTCGATATGATATAACCTCGAAGTATCATATTCATCAGGTACAACTATCCATTTTCCGTTTTCCTTTTCAATATACCAATGTCCGTCTACAGAATCATATTCCATCCAGCCATAATCACCATAGTGTTCCGATATAGGCTTATACCAATATTGATACTGTTCGGCACTTTCATTGTACCAGACATATAAATCTAATTCGGTGTCATGATAGTTTTCTCCATCCCACACAAGTGTCTTATCAGGAGAAGCTGATTTCGTACACACATACCGGTCATTCCCGACATTTTTCAAACGAAGTCCCAATTCTTTGGTCGATTCTTGAGTAATCTGTTTTTCATTTATGGCGGGAATATTCGGAATACCGACCATACTTCCAAATACTATTAACGCAGCCAGAACAGCACAAAAAATTTTGAATTTAATACTGCCGAAATACTCTTTGCCTAACGACGTAAGCGCCTTTACTTCATCCTCTTTTTCAATCGCAACATTTACAATATAGTGGCAATTCGGACACTCATACTGTGTTACGCTTTGATCGCGTATATCCAGACTGCTACTCTGACCGCAATTCCCACATATACAAGTTGCTCCTGTAAAACCTTCAAAGGCCGCAGCATCATACCTATTATTGTGTTCATCATACCATCCGGCTTTATGTTCTATTCTTTTTTTATCTTTCCAATTTGATTCAAATAATCTGTAATCATGTTCTTTGCCACAAATACAGCGGAACGAATAATAACCTTTTGCCGGTTTACTTGCCCTGACCTTAGGTTTACTCCTACGTACAGTCATAAAAACATCTTCATCAGACAACCGCGGATTACCATAATAGTCCCGATAACGATTGGAATATGAACCTCCGCCCGTATAAGAGCTTCCACTTGAATATGAGCCGCCACTTGAACCACTATGGCTTGAACTTGAATGCTCGCTTGGCATAAACTTCCTCTTTCCTAATTTTTTTCAGACCATTCCCCTTAGAAAACCTGTTGTGCTATTTTAACACATATCCCCCAAAACAAACAGAAGAGCCCATCCATAGATAAGCTCTTCTAAAGATAAACTATACAATTATACCTTACTTCTTTTTACCTCTCGCCGTGCCCGAAGTTTTCCCAGACTTTGTCTTCGTCTTAGCCTTACCGGAGCTCGAAATACTCTTTATAGCTTCCTTCGAAACGATATCAAAGATTCTTTCTTCCTCTATCTTCTCGTATTTTTCTTCGATAGCTCTCTCCTGTTCGGCGAGCTCTTTTTCATATTTGAGTTTGAGCTTATTTAAGAGCTTTTGCTCTTCCTCACTCTGCTTCTCCTTGAGTGCCTCAAGCTTTACTCTGCGTTCTTCTTCCTTCTTTATCTCTTCTTCCTCTTTGATCGCACGGATTTTCTTCTCCTGCTCAGAGTAAGGTACGTAGCTGAATATCGCAAGTGCGGCAGCTGCAAGCTTTAATTTGAGGGAATAATCTCTTCCGTCAACTTCTTTTCTTGTAGCAGCGAGCTTGCCTTCATTAAGAAGTCCGCTTCCGCCATAGCACACATCATCGCTGTTAAACACCTCAGTATATCTTCCGTCAGCCGGAACTCCGACTTCAATCTCACGCTCGATGCCCGCCATATTTGCCACGACGATAAGCATCTCTTTTTCATCGGAGCTCTTCCTTGCAAAAGAGATCATGCACTCATCCGCAGCCATATTATTGATCCACTCAAAACCGTCGTTTGAACTGTCTGCCTCGTGAAGCGCCGCTTTCGTCTTATATATTTCATTTAGCTTGCCAAGCATATTTTCAATATAAACAGCCTGATCTATCGTGAGTGCATCAGGCTCCATATATATGTGCTTTCTTCCGGGATGAACCATCATATAGCTGAGCGCAAGACGCAAGTTTGCAAGCTTCTGATAGGAATCACCGGGCATCATATAATACAAGCCCTCAAGCCCCTTCTCGAGCTCCTCATGCGTAAACGCAAGAACAAAGCGCTCGGTATAGCAATAGATCATGCTAAATGTGAGCTCATCGTGATGTCCCGCTCTGAACAAAGGATCATTTCTCATGTAGCTCAGGAAATCTCTGGTCCAGCCGTTGTTCCACTTATAATCAAAACCAAGCCCGCCGTTCTCTACTGAATCCGTAACCTGCGGCCAGCAAGCAGTCTCTTTTGTTATCAAAAGAACTCCCGGATTATTCTTGTGTACATTCTCCGTGAGCTGCTTTAAAAACTCAAGCGCCTCCAGATTCTCATTTCCGCCGTAAATATTTGGCATCCACTCGCCGGGCTTCCTGTCATAGTCAAGATACAAGATCCTGGAAATATCCGAAGTCCTAAGTCCGTCCACATGATAATTTTCAATCCAGAAAAGAGCATTCGAAATAAGGAAATTCGTTACTTCTTTTCTGCCATAGTCAAAGATAAGATCTCCCGACATAGGACGAATTCCCACTCTCGGATCCTCATATTCATACAATGTCTTTCCGTCGAAATCACTCAGTCCAAATGATGCTTTCGGGAAAAATGTCGGAACCCAGTCAAGAAGAACCCTGATTCCTTCATTGTGCATCGTATTTACAAAGTTCATGAAATCTTCCGCAGTTCCGTTCGATTCATCAAGTGCAAAGAAATTCAGGATATGATAAAAATGCTCCGGAACATGCTTCATTACCGGCATGAGCTCGACTGTATCAAAACCGTGATTTTTTACATACTCCAAAATATCTGCCGTGATCTCTTTAAATCCTGTCTTACCGTTATGTCTGTCAGCAAATGCCTCAATAGAAATCTCGCAGATAGAAAGAGAACTTGTATCCTTATCAAACTTCCTTCGCTGCGTCATCCACTTCTGATCGGTCCACGCGATCGATCTAGGCTTATTTATAACGGAGATAATACCGTTTTCACCTTTTGACTCAGTCGCATAAGGATCGGGTCTCTTAAAAACAAGTCCGCTCCTTGTCTTGATCTCAAACTGATATCCGTCATTTTCTTTTGCACCGGGAATAAATATCTCAAAGATACCGATAGGATCGAGTCTGCGCATCTGACACAGACGTCCGTCCCAATTATTAAAATCGCCTATAACGCTCACCCTCGCCGCAGAAGGTGCCCAGACCGCAAACTGCGTTCCGTTGACACCACCGCGTCTCATGGGATGAGCTCCAAGCTTTTCATAGATATGATAATGAATCCCGCTTCCAAACTTGATAAAATCCTCGCGCTCAAGAAGCGGCTCAAAAGAATAAGGATCAACGATGGTAGTTTCGTTACCATCAACATCCTTTATGATAAATTTGTATTTTAATTTCTCTACATATGGAACGATAGCAGCATAGAATCCCGCTTCATCGGCAAGCTCCATCTCGTACGTTTTCTTCTGATTATCGACATACACACTCACAGATACGGCATCGGGATAAAACGCCTGAACAAGATAATTGGAACCCACTTTATGCGCTCCAAGTATTCTGTGAGGATTATCTCCGTCTGAGTAGATAATTTCCTCAATTTCCGGCCAATTCATCATCTTGTACAATTTACCGTTCAAAGTAATGCCCTCCAAATCAAACACAATCTAAATACAATCCGAATATAACCTAAATATAATCTTTATTTAGTTAATTGTACCATTAATTGCGTGATTTGCTCAGACAATTTTAAATTGAATGAATAAATAAGCCGCTCAGAAGTTTTGGTTCAAACCATGTCGACTTCGGAGGCATGAGCCTATCTGCATCCGCAACATCAAAAAGCTCAGCAATCGAAGTCGGATACATTGAAAATGCAAGCTTCATATCGTTGTGGCATCTGTCCTCAAGCTCCTTGAGTCCTCTGATTCCACCGACGAAATCAATTCTCTTATCCGTTCTCGGATCACCGATTCCAAGTATCGGAGAAAGAACCTCATTCTGTAAAAGAGATACATCAAGTCCCTCAACGGCATCACTCTTTTTGATGTGCTCTTTTGCATTAAGCTTGTACCACTGATCTTCAAGAAAAAGCCCAAACTCACCCTTGCATGTGGGCTTAACGGCATCTGCCGACTTCTCGATATCAAACATATCTCCGAGCTTACCAAGGAAAGCATCTGCCGTAAGACCATTAAGATCTTTTACAACTCGGTTGTAATCCATGATCATAAGCTCGCTGTCAGGGAAAAGAACTGAGAGGAAATAATCATACTGCTGCTTTCCCTTCACCTTACCGGCGTTCTCTTCTCTCTTTTTAAGTCCGACCTTAACCGCAGAGGCACATCTATGATGTCCGTCGGCAATATAGATACTGTCTATAGTTGCAAAAACTCTGCAAATAGTCTCGGTCTCTTCAAGATCAGAAATGATCCAAACTCTGTTCTTTACACCGTCTTCCGACGTGAAATCATAAACAGGCTCGTCAACTTCTTTGATCTTTGCAACAAGGTCGCTTAGCATCTTGTTGTTTCTGTAGCACAAGAAAATAGGGCCCGTCTGAGCTTCGCAGGTATAAACATGCTTTATTCTGTCTTCCTCTTTCTCAGCTCTTGTATTCTCATGCTTCTTGATGACATTGTTAAGATAATCATCAATAGAGGCGCAGGCAACAATACCTGTCTGAGTTCTGCCATTCATTGTCTGCTCGTAAATGTAATAGCAGTTAGTCTCGTCCTGTTCAAAGACGCCTCTTTCAATCTGCTCCCAGAGCATATCATGTGCTTTCTGATATACTTCAGGCGCATACATATCGTAGTCCTCAGCAAACTGAGTCTCCGGTCTGTCTATAGCAAGAAAAGAATCAGGATTCTTTTTCACCTTTTCATAAGCTTCTTTTCTGCTAAAAACATCATAGGGAAGAGCCGAAACTCTTCCCACATTATCCTTTGTTGGTCTATACGCTTTAAAAGGTTTGATGTCTGCCATAATTATGCTTCCTTCTTAACTACTCTGACTCTGATAACACCGTCAATCTTTTCCATCTTCTTAATAAGAGTATCTGATATCTTGTCCTCAAGGTCAATAAGAGTATAAGCAAAATCACCCTTTGACTTGTTAGTCATATCTGAAATATTATAACCAGCCTCGCCGAGTACTGTTGTAAACTGGCTGATCATATTTGCTACGTTCTTGTGGAAGATAGCAATTCTGGGCTTTGTGGCAATTCCCATATCACATCCCGGATAGTTAACCGAGTTATTGATGTTACCGTTCTCAAGATAATCCTTGAGCTCCAAAACAGCCTTAACAGCACAGTTATCCTCAGATTCCTCTGTAGAAGCGCCAAGGTGAGGAATTAC
>JAFZQT010000067.1 GCA_017620235.1 Butyrivibrio sp.
ACAGGCTATATAATCGCATAATGTAAGAGTAAATTCCACATAAAATGAAGTGGAATTAGGCGTAAGACTAAATTCTACTATAACCCCTTTGAAGTGGAATTTAATTTTTCACTTCAGGTAAAAAAATTGCTCAAAACTGAATCAAATCTTTCTATACACAAGACTGTCAATTTGTGTTAAAGTAAATTTGCGTTATTGTTCACAGTCGTTCAGACTGCATTTTAACAATCGCGCTCAATGTCTTGAGCGATTCGATTCACATAAGTGGATAATCTCCGAAGGAAAGGTGGTGGTTTTTATGAAGTCAGATTCACATAGATGTGGCAGTGATCCTGCTCCTGGTCGAAGTACCATAAAAACCACATACGCAAAAGGAGATTATCATGGAATTACAAGAAGAGAAAACAATCGTTGAAATCCTAAAAGAACTTCTTGAAGCAAGGCAGTACACCATGCTCCGCCAGACCATCTCAGAGATGAACACAGTTGATATAGCTGCTGCAATGGGTGAGATGGAGGATGAGGATTCACTTAAAATGTTCAGAATCCTTCCTAAAGACATGGCTGCGGATGTATTTGCCGACCTGGAACTGGATGACCAGCAGTATATCATCCGTTCACTGTCAGATCGAGAAGCTTCCAACATTATTGACAACCTAATGGCGGATGATGCTACCGACCTTTTGGAGGAGATGCCCGCCAGTGTAGTAAAGCGCATTCTTGCCAACGCAAGTCCTGAGACACGAGCTGATATCAACCATCTGCTCCGTTATCCCGAAGACTCTGCCGGAAGCATAATGACCGTGGAGTATGTTGACCTCCGCGAAGATATGACTGTCACCGATGCAATTGACAGAATCAGGAAAAAAGGCGTGGATTCCGAAACGATCAATATCTGCTACGTAGTATCAAGGCAGAAGATTCTTGTCGGAACCGTTGCGCTCAGATACCTTCTCATTACAAATCCCGATGAGATCATCGGAGATATAATGAACACAAATGTCATCAGCATCAACACTATGACCGACCAGGAAGAAGCTGCTCGAATCTTCCAGAAATACGGTTTCACAGCGATGCCCGTTGTGGATAACGAATCACGTATGGTCGGAATCATCACTATTGATGACGTTGTGGACATCATGGAAGAAGAGGCAACCGAGGATATCGAAAAGATGGCTGCTATCGTGCCGTCAGACAAGCCCTATCCTAAGGTTGGAATATTGGAAACATATAGAAAAAGAATCCCCTGGCTCTTATTCCTTATGGTCAGCGCAACTTTTACAGGCGGCATAATAATGCGTTTTGAAGACGCTCTGGAAGCCCTTGCACTCACAGCTTACATTCCGATGCTCATGGATACAGGCGGTAACGCAGGTTCTCAGGCAAGCGTTTCAATTATTCGTGGATTGTCACTAAAAGAGATCGAGTTTAAAGACCTGTTTAAGATTGTCTGGAAAGAGATCAGAGTTGCCGTACTTTGCGGTATTACACTTGCTGTTGCAAACTTTGTCAGACTCCTTGTATTTGCATCAAGTGTTCCCGTAGCAACCTCTGCCGTTGTCTGCCTGACACTGCTCGTAGTTGTACTTATCGCCAAAATTGTAGGCTGCTGTCTTCCTATGCTGGCAGCACGACTTGGCTTTGACCCTGCCGTAATGGCGAGTCCGTTTATTACTACAATCGTAGACGCCCTGTCACTTTTGGTATACCTCAACATAGCAACAAGATTATTATAAGCTGACATTTTAATATAGTGATACACACCGCAGAAATCCCCCGGAGGATATATGGGAAAAAAATCAACAAGAGAAAACAAAAATATCTATTTTAAATCTCGTGAGGATGCCGGACTCACAAGAGCACAGGCAAGCGAGCTCATGTGCGCAGTAAGCGAAAGCCGTATTGAAAAAATGGAAACAGGCAAGACTGCAATTCAGCCCGAAGACGTTGTTGAAATGGCAAGCGCATACAAAAAGCCCGAATTATGCAACTACTACTGCACTCATGAATGTAAGATCGGAAAAGAAAACGTACAGGAAGTAAAGGTTTCTTCTTTAACAGAGATTGTTGTTGGTCTGTTGTCAGCACTTAATTCTCTGAACGAGCAGAAAGAACGCATTATAGACATTTCTGCCGATGGACAGATCACAGATGACGAGCTTAATGATTTTATCAAGATACAGAACCAACTGGATAATATAAATATGAATGTAGAATCCCTTCGTTTATGGTTAAAGACCACAATCGCCGAGGGTAAGCTGGATCCGGAAAAATTAAAGGAACTTAAAAAGCTGAAAGCATAACGCTTTCAGCTTTTTTATTCACTATATCTATCTCTGTCTCAATCAGATAACATTTTTCTCCAATTACCAAATGTATATCGCAGAACACATGCCATGCCGGCAAGCGCCCATGTAAGAGCGTTTGTATACCAGCACCCCCACATTCCTATAGCAGGAATAGCAACAAGGATTGTTGCAAAGCCTATTCTGCCCACAACTTCCGTAAGACCGTTTATAAGTGCAAATGCTGCATCTCCTACGCCGTTTAGCATTCCCCTGAACACATATATTAGTCCCAGGAAGAAATAGAACATTCCGGTGATTCTAAGACCTTTTCCACCTATCTCTATGGCTTTCGCCTGATCGGTAAATATCGATATGATGTTCTCGCCGAAAAATACCATTACAACAAACATCACAGCGCTGAATATTGCAACGAGAATAACACTCTTAAGGCATCCGCTCTTTACCCTGTCAAGCTTCTTAGCACCAATATTCTGCCCTGCAAATGTTGAAACCGCTGTTCCTAGCGAGCCGTACGGCTGCTGAACAAGCTGCTCTATCCTACCGCATACCGTATATGCAGTAAGGACATCAGTTCCAAAACTATTTACCACGCGCTGAAGTGAAACACATGAAAATGCGATCAGTGCATTCTGAAGCGCAAGTGGTATTCCAAGCCTTGTAGCTTTAAGTATTATGTCTGTATCAATCTCTTTATGCCTTGCTTCCAATCTAAGGTATGCGTTGGTCTTTATTCCCATCACGATCGATCCAATCATAGCCACCGTCTGTGAGAATATTGTAGCAATAGCCGCTCCTGCTACTCCCCAGCCAAGAACCTTTACCGTAAGCAGATCGAGCACTATATTTATAAAACATGCAACGCCAAGAAATATAAGCGGAGTTCTTGAATCACCAAGTGCTCTTAATATAGAAGAAATCATATTATATCCTGCAACAAGAAATGTTCCTCCGCACACTATTCTCATGTATGTAAGCGCTTCCGACATACATTCAGGAGGCACATGCAAAAGAGCAAGAATACTCTTAGCAAACAGGACGCTTATCAAACTCATCGCCAGTCCTACAACTACTGTGATTATTATTGAATTTCCTATAGTCTTTTTAACAAGCTCTTCTTTTCCCGCGCCAAAGTGCTGAGAGATCATGATTCCTACACCTGCCGCCATACCTATGCACAGGGAGAAAAAGAGAAAATTAAGGCTTCCGACAGTACCTACCGCCGCAAGTCCGTATTGTCCGCCGTATCTTCCGATTATCAAAAAATCCGCAAGATTATATAACTGCTGAAAAAGATTTCCCAGCAGCATCGGAATAGTAAACTTGATCAAAAGAGCCAGTTCATTGCCCTTCGTCATGTCTGTAACATATTTGTTGTTCATAAAAAATCCCTCATAATGTTTGTCCGCTATTTTTACTCTATCACCCTTTTTAGCAAAGTTAAACATATAATTAGGGACGATCCGACAAAATCGAATCGTCCCATATAAATTACATAATCTTATCTATTACGTACAGTTTACGATCAAAGTGCCTCGTGGCATGTACGAGCGATAACGTCGAGCTGCTGCTCCTTAGTAAGGTTGATGAACTTAACAGCATATCCTGATACACGGATAGTGAAGTTAGCATACTCAGGCTTCTCAGGATGCTCCATAGCGTCGATGAGCTTCTCCTTACCAAATACGTTAACGTTAAGGTGGTGAGCTCCCTGATCGAAGTATCCGTCAAGAACGCTAACAAGCTTGTTTGATCTCTCAACATCGTCGTGACCAAGAGCGTTAGGGTTCATTGTCTGTGTGTTAGAAATTCCGTCAAGAGCGTACTCATAAGGAATCTTAGCAACAGAGTTAAGTGAAGCAAGAAGTCCTGTCTTCTCAGCACCGTATGAAGGTGATGCTCCAGGTGCAAATGAAGCGAATGCAGGTCTTCCATCAGGTGTAGCACCTGTAGCCTTACCATAAACAACGTTAGATGTGATTGTAAGGATAGATGTTGTAGGCTCAGAATCACGATATGTGTGGTGCTTCTCGATCTTCTTCATAAATGTCTTAAGGAGCCATACAGCGATCTCATCAGCTCTCTCATCGTCGTTACCGTATCTAGGGAAGTCTCCCTCTACCTTGTAATCAACAACAAGACCAGACTCATCACGAACAGTTGTAACCTTAGCATACTTGATAGCTGAAAGTGAATCTACAACGTGTGAGAATCCTGCGATACCTGTAGCGAATGTACGTCTTACATCTGTATCGATAAGAGCCATCTCAGCTGCTTCATAGTAGTACTTATCATGCATGTACTGGATAAGGTTGAGGATGTTTACATAGAGTCCTGCAAGCCAATCCATCATGATGTCATATTTGTGCATAACTTCATCGTAATCAAGTACGTCAGCTGTGATAGGAGCCATCTCAGGACCTACCTGCATGTGCTTGCCGTCCTTTGTAAGGAACTTCTCATCCTTACCACCGTTGATAGCGTAAAGAAGGCACTTAGCAAGGTTAGCTCTTGCTCCGAAGAACTGCATCTCTTTACCTGTCTGTGTAGCAGATACGCAGCAGCAGATGCTGTAGTCATCGCCCCAGATAGGACGCATAACATCGTCGTTCTCGTACTGGATTGAAGATGTTGTAACTGAAATCTTTGCAGCATACTTCTTGAATGTCTCAGGGAGCTTAGATGTGTAGAGCACTGTAAGGTTAGGCTCAGGTGAAGGTCCCATGTTCTCAAGAGTATGAAGGAAACGGAAGTCGTTCTTTGTAACCATGTGACGACCGTCCATTCCAAGTCCACCAACCTCAAGAGTAGCCCATACAGGGTCACCTGAGAAGAGGTTGTTGTATGAAGGAATACGAGCGAACTTAACCATTCTGAACTTCATTGTCATGTGGTCGATAAGTTCCTGTGCCTCTTTCTCTGTAAGAGTTCCCTCTTTAATATCTCTCTCAATATAAATATCAAGGAATGTTGAAACACGTCCTACTGACATTGCAGCACCGTTCTGTGTCTTGATAGCTGCAAGGTATCCGAAGTAAAGCCACTGAACAGCCTCTTTAGCGTTCTTAGCAGGAGCAGAAATGTCAAATCCGTAAACAGCTGCCATTTCCTTCATTCCCTTAAGAGCTCTAACCTGCTCAGAGATCTCTTCTCTCTGACGGATGATGTGGTCAAGCATTGTTCCATCACCACAGTTGTTGTAGTCATCCATCTTCTTCTTGATGAGGTA
>JAFZQT010000068.1 GCA_017620235.1 Butyrivibrio sp.
CAAGGATAATGTTGTTTAGATAAAAGAACGGAGGCAAAAAAATTATGAAAAAGATTCTGGCTCTTACAGTTGCAGGTACACTTTTGGTGACGAGTTCCGTATGTGTTTTTGCTGCGGAGGATACTACCGGTGAGAATACAGTTACGGAGGCTAATTCTGACGTGGATCCCAGCCCGACTATAAAGGGGTTACAAGACAAGCTCAAAAAACAAGAAGAACAGGCTCAGGCTGATAGGGAAAAGGCTGAAAAGGACAAAGCTGAACTAAATCAGAAGATAGGTGAGCTTAAATCAGTGCAAGAGGAACTTAGTAAGAAACTTGCCACTCTCGCAAATGATAATAAAGAACTCGAACAGAAGAAAGCACAACTGACAAAGCAGCTTGAATCAACAAATAAGAGTCTCGACGCTGCTGTTAAAGCAAAGAATAAATACGAAGAAAAATATAATAATGCGACAGCCGCTCCCAAGAGAAGAGAGACTCCTTCAAGAGAGCAGGTGCTTAGCAAAAATAACGCAGTCGGTGACGGAAACGGCGGATACATCGCTCAGGGCGGACATGTTCAGATCAACGGCGGAAAGAGCAATGTTACATTTACACTTTCAGCTCCCACAGCAGGTGTTCTGAGTTCTGCAAACAAGTATGCAAACAGTATTGGCGGAACACTTCTTCACTGTGTAACAACAAGCTCACCCGGAGTTTCGTTTAAGACAGCGGTAGTAAATTTCACTGTTACCGGCGTAAGTGCAAACGATTCAATTGCAGTATACCAGCTTCAGGGCAAGAATTGGGTTCAGGTAATGGTTACATCCATTACAGATAACCACGTATCCGTAAGCCTTACACAGCACGGACCTCTCGCTTTCGTAAGAGTTGCAGCGGTTGCAACTGCAACAAATTGAGATTGATAATTGTATATATAATAGATCAGAAAATCGGACGATCTGATTCGTCCGATTTTTTATTGAAAAAATATAATAGACCGAAAGGAACGAGAGTTATGAAAAAAGTGATTGGATTAGTGATGGCAACAGTATTCGCAACATACATGCTGACAGGATGCGGAAACTTCGCGGTTAAGGAAGAAAACAGTGCGGCAGAGAAAAGCGTTGCGGTAACTGAAGCAAGCACCGAAGCGGATGAAGATGATGAAGCGGTAGAAGCGACAAGCGAGGCTGTAGAAAACGAAACTGATGATGCCGCAGAGGCACAGACACAGAAGGTGGCTTTGGATACGAATAAAAGAGTGGAAGTGGAAAGCCCTTATTGCCCGGATGAAGTAATAGACTTTTTGAATTCACTTGAGACAGATTTTACTAAAGTTAAATGGGGTGTTGTTTATCCTGTTACCGGAATGGAAGGCGTGATCATTTCTGTCACACCTTATATGAAAGGTACGGAGAGCCATCTTATCATAGGCATTACCAATCTGTATGATCAGGATCTGACAATAAAGTCAGAAGGATTTGCCAAGGATACTTCCGGAAAAAATACAGCGGATATTAAATTTGAAGATAAGGGCGTAGGTGCAGGTAACACTGTTATCCACGATGTTGCATGTAAAGATTTCCCTTCGGGAGAGATAAGCTGGACAAACATAGAGATCCCCGACACTTCAGCAGAGTATGTTGTGTGGGACGGAGTATGGTCTTTTAGCAAAGATATGGTATTCACCTATGAATTAACCGCAGATAAGGAAATGGTTCCGGGTGAAGTCACAGCGTTACTCCTCGACAGTGAAGGATATGTACTCGGCAGCGTAACTGATAATAATACAGGTAGCGGAAGGGCAGCCTCCGGCAGCATGAAGTCAGATTACGATAATTCAACCAATGATCTTTGCAACGTAGCGATGTTTGTAAATCCTACCGCAGCTGAATAACATCATAGGCCCCTTCTGTGTTGAATTTACCAATAACGCACTTAAGCAGTTGAAAAAGATGGATAGATCAAGTGCGGCGCTTATCATTGGATGGATCAGAAAGAATATAGAGGGATGTGACAATCTCAGAGTTCATGGAAAAGGATTGATAGCAAACCGAAGCGGCCAATGGAGATATCGAGTGGGCGATTACAGGATAATCACAGAGATCATGGATGATAAAGTTATCATATTAGTCCTGAATATTGGGCATCAAAGAGATATCTATAAATAATTGAGTATAATAAAACCACGCTTTATGCGTGGTTTTATGTTATAATAGCGTTGCTGTGTACGAGAATTAAGTGTACAAGGCAGCGAGGAGAATACAATGAGCTGGGAAGATAACGTCAGGAAGGTTGTTCCGTATACACCGGGTGAACAGCCTAAGATTAAGAATATAATCAAGCTTAATACAAATGAAAATCCTTATCCGCCGGCACCTGCGGTTCAGGAAGCGCTTAAGAACATGGACGCGGAAGCTTTCAAGAAGTATCCCGATCCCACATGTGATGTGCTTGTTGAGGCGATAGCGGATTTTTATAAAGTCGGAAAAGAGAATGTGTTTGTTGGAGTAGGTTCTGACGATGTTCTTGCTATGGCTTTTCTGACATTCTTTAATTCGGATAAGCCGGTTCTTTTCCCTGATATCACATATTCATTCTATGATGTCTGGGCAGAGCTTTATAGGATTCCTTACAAGCAGCTTCCGTTACTTGATGATTTCTCTGTAAGGATTGAGGATTACTATGGTGAGAACGGCGGTGTTGTTCTGGCTAATCCCAATGCACCGACCGGAGCGCAGCTTCCGATTGATGCGGTTGAAGAAGTTATTAAGAACAATCCCGATGTGGTTGTTATCGTTGATGAAGCCTATGCTGATTTCGGCGGTCAGTCGGTGCTTCCTCTTATAGATAAGTACGACAACCTGCTTGTTGTTCAGACATTTTCCAAGTCAAGATCCATGGCAGGAATGAGAATAGGTTATGCGTTTGGATGTAAGAAGCTTATCAAATATCTTCTCGATGTGAAGTTTGCTTACAATTCATATACAATGAATACCACAGCGCTTGAGCTTGGTGCTCTTGCTGTTAAGGACAAGGCTTATTTTGAAAAGACTGTAAGCATGATCATCAACACAAGAGAGCGTGTTAAGAAAGAGCTTATAGAGCTTGGATTTGAGTTTGCTGATTCCAAGACCAACTTTGTCTTTGCAAAGCACAAAGAGAAGTCGGGAAAAGAGATCTTTGATTACCTCAGGGCAAACAACATAATTGTTAGACGCTGGGATGCGCCCAGGATCAGTGATCACCTCAGAATCTCCATCGGTACCGATGAGGAGATGGATATTCTTATTGCAAAGCTTAAAGAATTCCTGGCATAATCTTGTGATTGTAAAAAGAGTTTTTAGGATAATCTGCGAGACCTTCCGGATTATTTTATATAATAAATTTAGGAGTAAGAGTTTTTATGTTAAAGTATTTAATTGTTTTTTTGATCTCTATGGTTCCGTTGATAGAACTTAGAGTGGCTGTGCCTGTTGCTATCGAGATGGGACTACCGATACTTCCAAGCTACATTGTCGCAATTATCGGTAATATGCTTCCGATGCCTTTTATTTTCTTCTTTGCAAGAAAAGTTCTTGAGTGGGGAAAAGATAAGCCGGTTATCGGAGGATTTTTTACTTTCTGTCTTGAAAAGGGACATAAGGGCGGAGAAAAATTAAAAGAGAAAGCCGGAAACAGCTTATATTGGGCACTTTTCTTATTTGTAGGTGTTCCGATTCCGGGAACAGGAGCATGGACAGGTACACTTGCTGCTTCAATCCTCGATATGGATTTTAAAAAGAGCGTTAAAGCAGTTGTTTGCGGTGTAATACTTGCAGGTATTATTATGGGACTTGGAACTAAGGCAGTACATCTTATATTCAGCTTGTTCTGATCATTTAGCTGTGACACAGGATTAAACATGGACGCATACACAGATTTTGCAACTGTATACGACACCTTCATGGATGAAACCCCATACGAAGTATGGGGTGATTTTGTCGTGGAGCTAATGAATAAATACGGGGTGACAAAGCCTGCGTTCGCCAAAGGTGCGGAGCATGGTAACCACGAAGCCAGCGAGGACAGCGCCCGGACCGGAGGCGCGGAGCCTGAAGAGAACTCCGAGGTGGCGCTTGAGCAGGAGCGCAATCTCATTGCTGAGCTTGGCTGCGGAACCGGCTCTTTTACCTTAAATATGGCGAAGCGTGGCTATGATATAATCGGTATAGATATGTCACCGGATATGCTTGATATTGCGAGGCGGAAGACCGAAGCGGAAGGCTTTGATATCATGTATCTTGAACAGGACATGAGAGAGCTGGATCTTTATTGTACTGCGGGCACGATATTGAGCGTATGCGACAGCGTTAACTATCTTCTTGAGGATGAGGATGTTATCGAGACATTTAAGCTCGTCAACAATTTTCTTTTCCCCAAGGGAGTGTTCATCTTTGATTTCAATACGCTCCACAAATACAGGGACGTGATCGGGGATGTGACAATCGCGGAGAATCGCGAGGATTGTAGCTTTATCTGGGACAACTACTATCATGATGAAGAGCACATCAACGAGTATGATCTTACGATATTCTACAGAGCCGGCGAGGGTGATGTGTTCAAAAGATCCGTTGAGACGCACTACCAGAGAGGCTACACGCTTGATGAGATGAAAGCTTTTGTAGAAAAAGCGGGACTTAAATTTATCGATTGCTATGATGCGGATACGCACGAAGCACCGACAGAAGAGAGCGAAAGAATATACATCGTCGCCGGAGAGTGCGGCAAATAAAGTTAGATATAAGGATGGGGGACAATACATGATAATTGTAATACTCAGCTATATATACATCTTTATGGTTTGTCTTTTTGCGGGAGTAATGGTAAGGGAATCGCTTTCAAGATTTATCTCCGTTCCCAAAACAGAGACGATTGGGATCACAGGCGTCATAACTACGGGGCTTGCGGTTCTCACTGTATATGCCGAGTATTTCAGTATTTTTTACAAGGTCGGAGCGATCTGTCATATCATCCTGCTCATGATCTTGTCGCTTGGAGCATATAAGTACCGCAGAAAGATCAGTGCGCTGCTTATAACCGTCAGAAAAAAATTCTATTCAAAAGAAGGAATCGTCTGCCTTATCATCGTGCTTATATCCGCGTATTTTACATCGCGCGGCAAATATCACACCGATACGGGCATCTATCACGCCCAG
>JAFZQT010000069.1 GCA_017620235.1 Butyrivibrio sp.
CACAGAGAGAAATGGTATCCACATCATCGATCTTCAGAAGTCAGTTGTAAAGGTTGACGAGGCTTACAAGGCAGTATTTGAGATCGCACAGCAGGGTGGAACAATCCTTTTCGTAGGTACTAAGAAGCAGGCTCAGGACGCAGTTAAGTCTGAGGCAGAGCGTTGAGGTATGTACTATGTTAACGAGAGATGGCTTGGTGGTATGCTCACAAACTTCAAGACAATCCAGAGCAGAATCGCTAGAATGAAGACTATCGAGAAGATGCAGGAAGATGGAACATTTGATGTTCTTCCTAAGAAGGAAGTAGCTCAGCTTAAGAAGGAACTTACTAAGCTTCAGGCTAACCTTGGCGGAATCAGAGATATGAAGAGAATCCCAGATGCTATCTTTGTTGTAGATCCTAAGAAGGAAAGAATCTGCATCCAGGAAGCTGAGTCTCTTGGAATCACACTTATCGGTATCGGCGATACAAACTGTGATCCAGAAGAGCTTGATTTCATCATTCCTGGTAATGATGATGCTATCAGAGCAGTAAAGCTTATCGTTGGTAAGATGGCTGATGCTGTTATCGAGGCTAATCAGGGTGCTGAGTCAGATGCAGCTGCTAACTACGAGGTAGAGGGTGAAGTTGCTACTGAGGAAGTTGCAGAGTAATTTATACTGAATTTTTTACGCAGTCTGCCAGTGTGGTGGGCTGCGAATTTAAATAAAATAACGGAGGATAATACAGATGGCTATCACAGCAGCTATGGTTAAAGAGTTACGTGAGTCTACTGGCGCAGGTATGATGGAGTGCAAGAAGGCTCTTACAGAGACTAATGGAGATATGGACGCAGCAGTTGAGTTCCTTAGAAAGAACGGTATCATGAAGGCTGAGAAGAAGGCTAGCAGAATCGCAGCTGAAGGTCTTACAAGAGTTGTTCTTAAGGATGACAAGACAGCAGCAGTTGTTGAAGTTAACTCAGAGACAGACTTCGTTGCACAGAACGAGAAGTTCCAGAGCTTCGTTGAGGCTGTAGCTCAGCAGGCAGTTAACTCAGACGCTAAGGATCTTGATTCATTCATGGCTGAGAAGTGGAACGTTGATGAGTCTAAGACTGTTAACGATGCACTTGTTGAGATCACAGCAGTTATCAGCGAGAAGCTCAGCATCAGACGTTTCGAGAAGGTTGTTGCTTCTAACGGTATCGTAGTTCCTTACGTACACGGAAACGGAAGAATTTCTGTTATCGTTGAGGCTGAGACAGACGTTGTTAACGACAACATCAAAGAAGCAGTTAAGAATGTAGCTATGCAGGTTGCAGCGCTTAATCCTAAGTATGTTGCTACTGAGGATGTTTCACAGGAATACAGAGATCACGAGAAGGAAATCCTTCTTGCTCAGGCACTTAAAGAGAACGAGGAGCTTCCTGAAGGAAAGAGAAAGCCTCAGGAGATCATCGAGAAGATGCTTATCGGACGTCTTAACAAGGAGCTTAAGGAGATCTGCCTTAACGAGCAGGTATTCGTAAAGGCTGAGGATGGAAAGCAGACAGTTGGTCAGTACATCGCTAAGGTTGGTAAAGACAATAACGCTAAGCTTTCTATTAAGAGATTCGTACGTTTCGAGACAGGTGAAGGTATCGAGAAGAAGAACGAGAACTTCGCTGAGGAAGTTGCAAAGCAGGCTGCCGGTCTCAACTAATAATATTAGATTATTAATGAGCTTCGGATTTCCGAAGCTCATTTTTTAAAGCAATTTTGCCCAACAAACCTTTGGCATAAATGGGCTAAGATATCTTTAATTTTTTACAAAAATAGCCTATA
Organism: Butyrivibrio sp.; assembly: GCA_017620235.1. Classification (GTDB taxonomy): domain Bacteria; phylum Bacillota; class Clostridia; order Lachnospirales; family Lachnospiraceae; genus Butyrivibrio. Next base: position 1,808 of record JAFZQT010000069.1, read on the forward strand.
CTGTTGTAGTATAGATTTTTATAAAGGTTGGGTGAATTAAACATTGAGTCAGTTAGTTACAATTAAGGGTACAAGATCTGGCATAATTCTTGTTTTGGATCCCGAGGTCGATTTTTCAACGCTTATCACGGAAGTTGGCGAGAAATTCAAAGAAGCATCTTCGTTTTTAGGGAAGAATAACATGGGTCTTATCGTTAGAGGCAGAAAGCTTTCCGAATCTGAAGAAGATGAAGTTCTAAAGAGTATCAAAGATAATTCAATGCTTACAATTTCATGTATCATCGACGAAGAGTCTGATATTGAGAGAAGATTTGAAGATGTCGCCGTTTCAAATGATAGTGTTGCTCTTGAGATCAACACAAACAAGAATTCAGATGCAGTAACAAAAGTGGATCAGAACAGCGCACTTATTTATAAGGGCAGTTTGAGGTCCGGTCAGGATATTTCCTGCGAACAGAGTATTGTCATTTTAGGAGACGTTAAGCCCGGCGCTAACGTAATATCCTATGGAAGTATTTTTATCTTGGGAGAGCTGCGAGGCAATGCATTTGCCGGTGCAGGCGGAGATAAAGATGCTGTAGTAATGGCACTTAGTCTCAACCCTTTGCAGGTCAGAATTGCGGATTCCATCGCAATCTCACCTGAATCTGAAAAAAGTGCCAAACTCAAATTGGGGAGAAAGAAACCTTCTACAGTAGAAAATGAGCCCGAAGTTGCATATATTGAAAACGGGCACATCGTTAAGAGTGTTTACGGATCTTCTTTTTTGAGACAATTTAATATGTAAACGGAGGAAACTATGGGAGAAGTTATAGTTATAACATCGGGAAAAGGTGGCGTAGGTAAAACTACCAGTTCCGCAAATATCGGAACGGGCCTTGCAAAGTTGAACAAGAAGGTTGTTCTTATTGATACAGATATAGGACTTCGAAATCTTGATGTTGTTTTAGGACTTGAAAACAGGATTGTCTACAACCTTGTTGATGTTATTGAAGGTAACTGCAAGATCAAGCAGGCGCTTATCAGAGATAAGAGATATGAGAATCTCTTTCTTTTGCCCGCTGCACAGACTAAGGACAAGACAAGCGTTACTCCTGAGCAGATGAAGAAGCTTACTGATGAACTTAAGCAGGATTACGATTATATTATTTTGGATTGTCCTGCAGGTATTGAACAGGGATTCAAGAACGCTATCGCAGGTGCCGACAGAGCACTTGTTGTTACAACACCTGAGGTATCAGCTGTACGTGATGCCGACAGAATCATCGGTCTTCTTGAAGCAAACGAGATTAAAAAGACTCATCTCATAGTAAACAGACTTCGCCCTGAAATGGTCAAGAGAGGTGACATGATGTCAGCAGATGACGTCATCGATATCCTTGCTATTGAGCTTATAGGTCAGGTTCCGGATGATGAGAGTATTGTCGTTGCAACTAATAACGGTGAACCTTTGGTAGGTGATAATTCACTTGCCGGACAGGCATACATGAATATCTGCCGCAGAATTACAGGCGAGCAGGTTCCATTTCTTGACCTTGAAGCTAAGAAAGGACTTTTTTCTTGGTTTAAGAAAAAATGATAAGGGGGCAAAGTTATGAAAATCACTGATTTTTTCAAAAAGAAATCTTCAAGTGATATAGCTAAGGATAGACTGAAACTTGTTTTGGTTTCGGACAGAGCATCTTGCTCACCTGAGCTTATGCAAAAAATCAGAAGCGATATCATAGAAGTGCTTTCGAAATATGCTGAGATCGATATGGATGGAATAGACATCAATATTACAAGTCTTGATGCTGAAGACAACGGCGGAAAATCCGCACCGGCTCTTTATGCTAACATCCCTATCAAGAATATGAATCATAATTCAAAGCTTTGATCGGCATTATGACCCGTGAATTTCCATTGGATCTTCACGGGTTTTTTGTTGTTTTTTTTAGACCGAACGCTTAATCTTTATTGTGATATAATGATATATGATTAAATAGTATAAAATTTTTTGGAGATAGTTATGGATGGTAAGAAAGATAAATATGATTCTTTAAAACTCGATAATCAGTTATGTTTCCCATTATATGCATGTTCAAAAGAGATTATCAGAAAGTATAAACCTTTTCTTGATGAGATTGATCTTACGTATACCCAGTATATTACGATGATGGTCATGTGGGAGAAGAAGAGTGTCAATGTAAAAACTCTCGGAGAGTGCCTTTATCTTGATTCGGGAACACTTACGCCTGTTCTTAAGAAGCTTGAGTGCAAAGGGTACATTACAAGAGAGAGGTCTGAAAAAGATGAGAGAAATCTTGTCGTTTCTATCACCGATTCCGGTATGAAATTAAGGGATAAAGCCGTTGAGATTCCGTCGAGGATCGGAAGCTGTGTAAGGCTCACTGCCGAAGAGGCTGCAACCCTTTACAATCTTTTACATAAGATTATCGGTAATGTTAGATAATCTTTATTGTTTTTTTTCATAGAAGGAATATAATATAGTTTGGTAAAAATATATGTAGATTTATTTTTTTGACTTTTGATAAGTTAAAAAAATAACAAAACATATATTTATTTGGAGGTTTTATGAGTTCTCATACCCATAAACATCATCATGATCCTGAGAAGATGAAGGCTATAGTTAACAGACTTTCCAAGGCAATCGGACACCTTGAGTCTGTTAAGAGGATGGTTGAGGATGACAGGGATTGTTCGGAGGTTCTGGTACAACTGGCAGCTGTACGTGCGGCAATTAATGGCGCAGGCAAAGAGATACTGAAAGAACATATTAGCCATTGTATAGTCCATGCTGTCTCGGATGGAGATGAAGAGGCTATCGTTGAGCTAAATGATGCTATTGAGAAGTTTATGAAGTAATGAGCTACTTGTGAGTATGTATGTGAAAGGGGCGAACACCTTGGCAAATCTTTTAAATTTAGTTTATTTTCTTATTTTATTTCCCTTTTGTATGGCAATAATAATATCTATTTTTAAACACGCCAGTTTGTTTAGAAGTCTCATCATTATGTTGGGGGGACTTACAATCATGGGCGTGGCTATTTATGTTGCCGTCAATGTTCTTATGTCCGGTGATACATCTAAGTTTGTATATTTGGAACATGCAGAGATTCCTGAAAAGGTAATTCTCGTTGGGGAAGTCTTTTTAATGGGTCTTGTATGTTTTCTTAGTATTAAATACAAGAAGTATTACGCTATTATTTTCTCGCTTGTGGGAACACTTCCGGTTCTCTGGATGGATCTTACCCATCAGGCAGTAGAAGGAAATACCTGTCTTAGAATCGATACATTTGCTGCCGTAATGTATTTGATCGTTGGCTTTGTAGGTATTCTTATTTGTATTTACGCATCAGGATATATGAAGGATTATCATCATCATCACACAGATGTTGAGGATCGTTCGGGTTATTTCCTTGCTCTTATGTTTGTATTCCTGGGAGCAATGTTCGGACTTATTTCTTCAGATAATCTTGGATTCATCTATTTCTTCTGGGAGATTACAAGTGTATGTTCATTCCTTATGATCGGATATACAAGAACAGAAGAAGCTGTAAACAATTCTTTCAGAGCTCTTTGGATGAACCTTCTTGGTGGATGCGGCTTTGCTGCAGGACTTATGTATTGTAATCTCTGTCTTGGAATTTCAAACTTAAGTCAGATCACACCGGGAACATCAGCTCAGTTAATTATTCCCGTGACTTTATTTGCATTTGCTGCTCTTACAAAGAGTGCACAGTTCCCGTTCTCAAGATGGCTTTTGGGAGCGATGGTTGCGCCTACACCTTCAAGTGCGCTTTTGCACTCTGCAACAATGGTTAAGATCGGCGTATATATGCTTATCAGAATAGCTCCCGTAATGTACGGAACTCTTACGGGAATCATGATCACCGTTATCGGTGGATTCACTTTCTTTGCAGCATCACTTCTTGCGATTACAGTAAGCGATGGCAAGAAGGTACTTGCTTATTCAACAATTTCTAACCTCGGTCTTATCACTGCATGTGCGGGAACAGGTACGACCGAAGGTGTTTGGGCGGCAGTAATGCTCGTTCTTTTCCATGCTGTATCAAAGTCACTTTTGTTCCAGACAGTCGGAGATATCGAGAACTGTATGGGAAGCCGTGATATCGAGGATATGCATGGACTTATAATCAAACTTCCCAGACTTGCATTTATCATGATAATCGGTATTTGCGGAATGTTTATGGCACCTTTTGGAATGCTTGTTTCAAAGTGGGCTGCTCTTAAATCTTTCGTAGATTCAGGTTCTGTTTGGCTTGTTCTTTTCCTTGTATTCGGATCGGGAAGTACGTTGTTCTACTGGGCTAAATGGCTCGGCAAGATCTGCGCGGTTATTCATCAGTCATTTGAACTTGAAGATATAACTCCAAGAAGTGAGATGGTATCTATTTTCCCTCTTACAACAATGATCGTTGTTATGTGTTTCGCATTCCCCTGGATGTCAGGAAACATGATCCAGCCTATACTTGATGAGGCTTATCACACAAACATTCCTGATGTTATCGGTGGAAGCGATGTTATCATCATGATGATAATGGTAGCTATGGTATTTATTATCCCTATCGGATCAAGAATCATGTCTATCGGTAAGAACAGTAAGATGACAATGTCTTATGTTGCCGGTGTAAACGCAGGAGATGACAGACATTATATCGATTCTTTCGGTAAGGAGAGAGCACTTTATATGTCTAACTGGTACATGGATGAGGTATTTGGTGAAAAGAAATTCTTAAAGCCATGTATATATATTGCGGCTGTACTTGTTGCAGTTATGCTTATTGTTGTTGTCGGAGGTGCTATCTAATGAATATTTATATGATTGCAAGAATTTTGTTATATATTCTTTTGGCGCCTTTTGTAGGTGGTCTGCTTTCGGGAATTGACAGAGTTTTCTCAGCCCGTATGCAGGGAAGACAGGGCCCCCCTCTTTTCCAGCCTTTTTATGACGTGTCTAAGCTTTTGAGTAAGCAGACAACCGTTGTTAACAGTATTCAGATCCTGTTTGTGACAAGTTATCTGATATTTACTATATTTACAGGCGCTTTGTTTTTTGCAGGCGGAGATATGCTCTTAGTATTCTTTGCGCTTTCAATGTCTGAAGTTGTTATGGTCCTTGCAGCTTTTTCTACTAACGGACCTTACAGTATAATGGGCGCACAGCGTGAGCTTTTACAGATGATGTGCTATGAACCGATGACTCTTCTTGTTGCTATCGGATTCTATTATGCAAACGGAAGCTTCATGGTAAATGAACTTGCAAAGGCAGATGTTCCTGCTATTGCACAGATTCCCGGCTTCTTTATCGGATTTGTATTTGTTCTTCTGATCAAGCTTAGGAAGTCACCTTTTGACCTTAGTACTTCACACCATATGCATCAGGAGATGGTAAAAGGTCTTACAACGGATCTTTCCGGCGGAAACCTTGCACTTGTTGAAATTGCAGAGTGGTATGACGTGGTACTTATGATGGGCATTGTAGGAATGTTCTTTGTTACTTCTGCACCTATCAGTATACTTGGAGCCGTGATCGCATGTGCTGTTGTATTTTTCCTTGAGACACTTATCGATAACCTGTTCCCTAGAGTTAAGTACATGACCATGCTCAAGGTTACCTGGTCGGTAATATTGATTTTTGCAGGTACAAATTTGCTTATTCTTAATGTTTTGAAATAAGAAGAAGGGAACGATCAATGAAAATATCAAAATCACCATGGGTGTTACATTATGACGGATCCAGCTGTAACGGCTGTGATATAGAAGTTCTTGCCACGATGACTCCGCTTTATGACGTGGAAAGATTCGGAATTATTAATACAGGTAATCCCAAGCATGCCGATGTGCTTTTGCTTACGGGAGGAATGAATGCGCAGACGGCGCCTGTTGTAAGACAGCTTTACAACATGATGCCCGATCCCAAGGTAGTAGTTGCCTGCGGAATCTGTGCATGTGACGGCGGAATCTTTAAGGAGTGCTACAACATCTTGGGCGGTGCCGACAAGATTGTTCCGGTTGACGTATATGTTCCGGGATGTGCGGTAAGACCTGAGGCACTTATCCAGGGCGTTGTTAAGGCTGTTGGAATCCTTGAAGAAAAGAAGAAGAAGTTAAAAGAATCTATGAAAGCCGGATATTGTACTGTTGATTACAGTAAGATGGCGGTTCATATGACTGAGGATGATTACAATCCTGCAGATCAGTATGATGCGGTTCTTACAGAAGAGGCGCTCAGACAGCAGGCAGAAGAGAAGATCAAAGCTTCCGCAAAGCCTGTACCTAAGCCGGCTTCTCCAGCAGCACAGGGCGCAGCTCCCGCTGCAAATACAGGTGCTTCTGCTCCTGCATCAAATGCTGAGAAAGGAGACAATAAGCAATGAATACCGAGTTTGTAAATGTTAATCCCGAGAATGTCATTGACGAGTCTCAGAAGCTTAAGTTTGCCGGATATCATCTTATGCAGCAGTGCGCTACAAGAATTCCGGATGCTTTTGAACTTATTTATACATTCGGAAAAGACCTTGAAGTTAAGCAGCTTAAGATAACTCTTCCTGTAGAGACCGAGATCTCAAGTATAACAAGTATTTTCCCATGTGCATTCATCTATGAGAATGAGATGCATGATCTCTTCGGAGTTAAGATTAAGATGATAAATATTGATTATGAAGGAAAGCTCTATCGCACAGCTATAGAGACACCGTTCAAATAATTGGAGGAACTGTAATGTCTAACAGAAGTGTAATCCCATTCGGACCTCAACATCCGGTTCTTCCGGAGCCTATTCACTTGGATCTTGTTATGGAAGATGAGAAGGTGGTTGAGGCTATTCCTTCAATCGGATTCATCCACAGAGGTTTGGAGAAACTGGTTGATAAAAAAGATTTTAATGAGATGGTATATGTTGCAGAGCGTATCTGCGGTATCTGTTCTTTGGGACACGGTCTTGGTTATTCCGAGGCTGTAGAGCATATTATGGATATCGAGGTTCCTGCAAGAGCCAGATATATGAGAACTATCTGGTCTGAGCTTAGCAGAATTCATTCACATCTTCTCTGGCTCGGACTTTTGGCAGATGCTTTTGGATTTGAGAGTCTTTATATGGACTGCTGGAGACTTAGAGAGGAAGCTCTCGATATGTTTGAAGAGTCTACCGGCGGACGAGTAATCTTCTCTGTTATGAAGGTTGGCGGAATTAGAAGAGATGTCACAAACGATATGCTCAAAGATTTCGATAACAGAATTTCCAAGATGGAAGAAGATCTCAAGGCTATCGCAAGACCTTTCCTTGAGGATGCTGCCGTACAGACAAGACTTAAGGGAGTAGGTATTCTCAGTGCAGAGCAGGCAGATGCTCTTGGTTGCACGGGACCTTTCCTTAGAGCAAGCGGAATCGCAAGAGATATCAGATCTACAGGATATTGCGCATACGGTGATGTTGATTTCAAGCCTATCGTAAGCGAAGCAGGTGATTCTTATGCACGTACAGATTGCCGTATTCAGGAGATATTCCAGGCATTTGATATTATTCATCAGCTTATTGCAAAGATGCCCGATGGACCTATTGAGGCGCCTGTTAAGGGAATGCCAAACGGCGAGTATATGATGAGAATTGAGCAGCCCAGAGGAGAAGCTCTTTACTACGTTAAGGCAAACGGAACTAAGTTCATTGACAGAATGAGAGTTCGAACACCCACTTTTGCTAACCTTTCAGGTCTCGTAGAGATCCTTAAAGGCTGTGATCTTGCTGATGTTCCGATTCTTGTACTTACGATCGATCCTTGCATCAGTTGTACAGAGAGATAATGTGAACACAGCACAGATAGGAGATTGAAATGGCATTTGTTAGTTTTAAAAATACAATTTTAAAGAACCTTTTTTCAAAGCCATATACCAGAAAAACTGAGAAAGAGTTTCCGGAAGGAACAAGGGGACATGTCGAGAATGATATGGATCTGTGTATCCTTTGCGGTCTTTGTTCCATAAAGTGCCCGACTCATGCCATAACGGTTGATAAGGTAGAAAAGACATGGAACATCAAGCCCATGAGCTGTATCCAGTGTAGATGTTGCGTGGACAGCTGCCCTAAGAAATCTCTTTCTATGGGAACAAGATTCCAGGAACCCGGCAGTGAAAAGGTCGTTAAATCATTCAAGCAGTCTGAGAAGGCTATTGCCGCTCAGGAAGCACTTATGAAAGCTGCAAAAGAAAGAGCTGCTGCAGCAGCCAAGGCAAAGGCTGAGAAGGAAGCTCAGGAGAAAGCAGCACAGGAAAACGAAAACAAATAATGATACTTTTGATCAAAGTAAAAGGGGCGGTACAAGGAGTTGGATATCGCCCCTTTATTGCACAAAAAGCAACTGAATACGGATTAAAAGGCTATGTCAAAAACATAGGAGCAGCTGTAGAAATTCTTGCGGCAGGAGATGAAGAGAAGCTCAAGGCTTTTTCGGATCTCTTAAAGAAGGAATATCCTGCGGGTGCTTTTATTTTAGATGTTGAGATTACGGAGCTTCACGATGATGTGAATTACGATGATTTCGAGATCATAAGCAGTACCGATATCGATCTTTCATCGGAGCTGCCCGTTTTTCTGCCTGATATCGGAATCTGCGACGACTGTCTATCGGAGATGCTTGATCCCAAGGACGTCAGATACAGGTATCCGCTTATCAGCTGTGCGACGTGCGGACCGAGGATAAGCATAGCGGATGCGCTTCCCTATGACAGGGAGAATACCGCGATGAAGCCGTTTTCCATGTGCCCCGTGTGCAAAAGAGATTACAAAGAGGGGCGCCGTCGCCATGCACAGACCGTATCGTGTTTTGAGTGTGGTCCACAGCTTGTTCTTGAGTATTTTGACACTGATGGAGAGAAAAATTTTGTAGGAAAAGAGGCTTCTGTTGAGGTAGCGATCGACCTTCTTCGAAATGGCAAAATTTTGGGCTTAAAAGGCGTTTCGGGTTATCAACTTGTATGTGTGCCTCAAAATGAAACTACGGCAAAATTAAGGGAGATAAAAGGGCGTGAGAGCAAACCTTTCGCGATCATGTTTTCAGATGCGAAAGCTGTTAAAGATTTTTGTAAAGTAGGTTCTTTTGAAGAGGAACTCCTGAATTCATCGGCAAGACCTATCGTACTTCTTGATAAGATCAAGGATTTTCCTTATGAAGTATGCAGGGACAGCGACTATATCGGAGCTTTTCTTCCTTCGGCGGGCATACACAGGCTTTTGTGCGATGCCTTGGGGCCTCTTATCGTGACAAGCGCGAACAGATCTGGCGAACCCATGATAATAGATGACGGGGAGTTTGATACGGTATTTTTTGACCTGGTTGACGGAGTCCTTAGGCATGAGCGCAGGATAAACATGGCTCAGGACGATTCGGTTGTATTTGTACATGATAAAAAGCCGCTGTTTTTAAGGCGTGCAAGAGGATATGTTCCGCTTCCGCTAGTTCTTTTAAATGGTGCGGAGCATGACAAGACGGTTCTTTCGCTTGGCGGGGACCTTAAGAGCACGTTTTCTTTCGGTAAAAAAGACAGAGTGATCACGTCGCAGTATATCGGCGACCTTGAAGATCTTGGCTGTTTGACGAATTTCAAGGACTATATAGACAGGTATATGAGGCTCTATCATATAAAGCCTGATATGATTGTGTGCGACTTGCATCCGGGATATCATTCCGCCAAATACGGGCAGAACCTTTCCGAGGATATGAATATACCCATCTTTAAAGTTCAGCATCATCACGCTCATGTTTTGTCGGTTATGGCGGAACATTCGCTGGGTAGCTGCATCGGTGTAGCTTTGGATGGAACGGGATATGGAACGGACGGAAAAATCTGGGGCGGAGAGTTTTTGTTATGCGACGGTGCAGAATATACAAGAGCAGGGCATCTTTCGTATGTGAAGCTCTGCGGCGGTGACAAGGCGTCTGTAAACGCAGAGCTGGTTAAGTCATGCTATGAATACGGTTTTGACCGTAACGGAGATGCCAAGATCGATCCCGTCGTTAAGGCGGCTCTTTTAAATAATATAAATACGTTTGAAACTTCAAGCACAGGGCGGCTTTTTGATGCTGTCTGTGCGCTACTTGATATAAAAAAGCAAAATTCTTACGAAGGGGAATGTGCGATACTTCTTGAAAATGCTGCGCGAAGAGGTGCAGATTTGAATAAGCCTTCTCTTTCATTTAAGATAGATGATACAGGCGAAACAATAATTGCGGATCAGATCAGTCTTTTTGCCGATATACGAAGTGCGTATGAGAGCGGTGAATATCAAAAAGAAGCTGTTGCCTATGCATTTCATGAGGCGCTTTCTGAAGTGATTGCAAAAATCTGCCATATTATAAGAGAGAGGCATGGAGAGAATAATGTGTGCCTTTCGGGCGGCGTTTTTGCAAATAGGATTCTTTTGACAAAGACGGTTGATGCGCTTAAACAGGATAATTTTGAAGTATATATAAATGAGTTTGTACCTGCCGGAGATGCGGGAATATCGCTGGGGCAGGCATATTATGGTTTATTATCGCAGAAAGAGGTGTAAAAGATGTGCGTTGCGATACCGGGAAGAGTGATAAGTATGGACGGAACGAAAGCTACCGTTGATTTTAGCGGGAATATTGTCGTTGCGGATGCGGGACTTGTCGATACCAAGGTTGGAGACAGGGTTCTTGTCCATGCGGGATGCATTATCCAGACAATGAATGATGAACTTGCGGATGAGATTGAGAGTCTTATGAAAGAAATCGAGGATATAAGTAACTGACATGGTGGGTTTTAATATAAAAGAGATTGTTGAAGAACTAAAAAACTATGACGGTGAAGAAGTCCGTATCATGGAGGTTTGCGGAACTCATACCGCGGCAATATCGGAAAATGGCATACCTTCGATACTTTCCGATAAGATCAAGCTTATATCGGGACCGGGATGCCCTGTTTGTGTGACTGTCACGGCGGTCATCGACAAACTTATAGAGCTTTCCATGAGGCGCGACACTATCGTTCTTACATTCGGAGATCTCATAAGGGTAAAGGGAACAAGCAAGTCTCTTGCAGAAGCAAAAGGCGAGGGCGCGCACGTGAAGATGGTCTATTCGCCTATGGAGACGGTGAAACTGGCAAAAGAAGATCCGGATCACACGTATGTCTTTGCAGCTATCGGGTTTGAGACTACAACACCTGTATATGCGATGGTTTTGGAAGAAGCCATCAAGAATAATCTTGATAACTTAAAGCTTTTGACATCATTAAAGACAATGCCCGAAGTTATCAGGTTTGTTGTAAAGAACGGCGGCGGAGTTGACGGATTCATAGCTCCGGGGCACGTTGCGACGATCACGGGAAGTAATGTATACAAAGAACTCTCGGAGGAACTCGGAATTCCTTTTGTTGTTGCCGGATTTGAAGGGGCACAGCTTCTTTTAACCATCTATTCTCTTGTTAAAATGAAGGGAAAAGGTGGATTTAAGAACCTCTACAAGAGCGCGGTAACGGAAAACGGGAATACCAGGGCAAAAGAGATAATAGAAAAGTTCTTTGAACCTGCGGACGCCGCATGGCGAGGCATGGGAAAGATAAAGGGCTCGGGACTTGTCTTAAAAGAAGAGTACAGGAAGTTTGATGCGGGCAGTGCAATGCTCGATGAGGACAATATGCCGCCCGGATGCAGATGTGCGGATGTACTTGTAGGCAAGATCAAGCCTTGCGATTGTCCCATGTTTGGAAAAAAGTGTACGCCGGATACGGCGCACGGAGCGTGCATGGTATCGACCGAAGGAAGCTGCTACAATTATTTTATTTCAGGAAGACAATAAAGGTATTATAACGGGAAAGGCTTAATATGAAAGTTACAATGGCTCACGGAAGCGGCGGAGAGTCCACTTCCAAGCTTATTAAAGATGTTTTTGCCAAATATTTTAATAATGAGATATTGAATAAACTTGAAGATTCGGCGGTTGTCGGCGGATGCTCAAGGCTGGCTATAACAACGGACAGCTTTGTTGTTACTCCGATTGAGTTTCCGGGAGGAAATATCGGAAGGCTGGCGGTTTGCGGAACTGTAAACGACCTACTTATGAGCGGCTCAAAGCCCATGTATATCACTTGCGGATTTATTCTTGAGGAAGGGCTTGACCTTGATGTTCTTGAGAGACAGGTTGCATCTCTTGCCGAGTGCGCAAAAGAAGCAGGGGTTACGATTGTTACGGGTGACACCAAGGTTATTGAGAATAAGGGAGCTGAACCCGGACTTATAATCAATACTTCGGGAGTTGGATTTATTTCTGAAGATGCACAGCCGATAGGTCCGTCTTGTCTCGAAGATAATGATGTAATCATATTGTCGGGAAATCTCGGAGACCATCATGCGGCTATTCTTGCCAAGAGAATGGGAATCGAGAACAACATTAAGTCAGATGCGGCTCCTTTATCGGAAGCTGTAAATAATCTTATGGAGCAGAAAATCAGGGTTCATGCCATGAGAGATGTGACAAGGGGCGGCCTTGGCACTGTTTTAAATGAGTTTGCAGAGAGCTCTCTATGCGATATAGAGCTTTACGAGGAAAAGCTTCCTGTATCGTCTGAAGTAAAGGATTTTTGCGGACTTCTCGGATTGGATCCGATATATATGGGTAATGAAGGGAAATTTGTGCTTAGCGTTCACCCGGATGATGCAGAACAAGCGCTTTCTATTATCAGAAGTTCTAAATATGGTGAAAATGCCGCCGTTATCGGCGATGTCAAAAAAATTAATCGCGCAACCGACATGCATAAAGTGGTCCTCAACACCGCAATCGGTGGTAAAAGGGTGATTGGACTGATGTACGGAGAGGGGCTTCCAAGAATCTGTTAAATGTTGTAAAATAGTTATGCTATGCAGTCGTATATACGCGAGGTAGATTAATGGAATTTAAGAGAATTAACAAAGACACTGTGAACTGTATCATCACTGAGGATGATATGGATGAACAGGGAATAAAGCTTGAAGACCTTTTTGAGAAGAAAAAAGAAGCGTTGGATTTTTTACATGACGTAATGCTTAAGGCACAGGAAGAAGTCGATTATAAGCCGACAGGTTCTTTCATGCCGCTTCAGATAACTGTTTTACCCGATCATTCGATTTCTCTTACTCTTTCTGAGAATGCATCAGCTTCATTTGGGGAGATTTTAAGAAATCTTACAGAGAAGGCGGGAGTCAATATCCCTAAGAACGTTCTTGAGGACATTGGAGATGCAGTTGATGAGGACAGACTTTCAAGGCTTAATGACTATCTCAAGAGTCTCAAGAATCTGACCAATTCAATGAAAAATATAATAAACAATGAGTCTGTTCCGATCAATGTGAACGGTTCAACAGATAAGAATAAAAATCTTGCCGACAGCCTTTCAGTCGGTGCAAAGAGAAAGCCTGAGAATAAGCGTGTTCTTAACGAGGAAAACCTCAAGCAGCTTCAGTTTAGCGAGTTTGTATTCGCGTTTGACAGCTTCATGGAAGTTAAGAAGTTCTGCGCTAAAGCTCCTATGGATAATAATATTTGCAGTACCCTTTACAAGAACGCAGAGGCAGGCAAGTATTACCTGGATATAAGAAGAGGCGAGGAAGACACAAAGAAATTTGCTTCGCTCTTTACGATGGCTTATGAGTTTGGACACTTCCAGTGTTCGGCGCCACAGGCTATCTCGTATATCAGAGAGAGTTATGATTGTATAATCAAGGAAAATGCGATTGAGCATCTTGCAGAGATGTATGTGTGATATAAAAAAGAGTTGCCTGGCAACTCTTTTTTCATTAAATAGTTAGTTCCGGTTGAGGTGGAAATGAGGCTTAACAAATACATTGCTTCCTGCGGCGTTTGCTCCAGAAGGGAAGCGGACAGATTAATCGAAGAGAACAGAGTTACGGTCAACGGAGCTGTTGCTGCGTGCGGAACTCAGGTTGAGGACGGAGACACGGTCTGCCTTGACGGAAAAGAGATAAAGCTAAAGGATGAAAAAATAGTTCTTGCTTACTATAAGCCTGTTGGCGTTGTTTGTACCGAAAATGACGTTCATGCCGAGAGGACGGTCATAGAAGATCTTGGCTACAAAGAGCGTGTCACTTATGCGGGGCGTCTTGATAAAGATTCTGAGGGACTTCTTATAATGTCTAACGACGGCGAACTCATCAATTCTATGATGAGAGCCGCGAATATGCACGAGAAAGAATATGAAGTAACAGTGGATAAGGATATAACGGATGAGTTTCTAAATGAAATGTTTTCCGGAGTTTTTTTGCGTGAGCTTAATGTAAAGACAAGGCGCTGCAAAGTGAGGAAAATGGGCAAAAGATCTTTTGACATTATTCTCACACAGGGGCTTAACAGGCAGATCAGGCGAATGTGCAGCGAGCTTGGCTATGAAGTTGTGAAGCTTAAGAGGGTTCGTGTTATGACGGTGAAGCTTGGAGATTATAATCTAAAGCCCGGCGAATACGCGGAACTTTCGGACGATGCAAAAAAGCTTTTATATGATAAGGCGGGAGTTAAATAGGGCATACATATTTTTTTATTTGCTGATATAATGATAGTGTTGCCCGCGTGACTGTCTTGGGCGGGGAATTTTTAATATTTAAATTTGGGGAGATTTGTATGGCATTTAATTCAGATATAGATGTGGCAAAAAAAGAGTATGAGGGGCTTGTTAAGACAATAAAGCATCACATGGATCTTTATTATAATCAGGATGAACCCGAGATCTCAGACTATGAGTACGATATGCTCATGCAGAGGTTAAAAGAGATCGAGAAGGAGCATCCCGAATTTGTCAAAAAGGATTCTCCGACAAAGATAATCGGAGGAGTTGCAAAGAGAGAGGCGGGAGTTAAGATAACTCATAACGTTCCGATGCTCTCAATCGAAGATGTTTTCAGTAAAGAAGAAGTAGTTGAATGGATAAGTAAAGTAACGGCAAGGCACAGCGATGCTGTTTTTTCCGTTGAGCAGAAGATTGACGGACTTAGCCTGTCGCTTAGATATTCAAGGGATGAAGCGGACGGAAAGCTCCATCTTAAGACTGCGGAGACAAGAGGAGACGGTTTTATCGGCGAAGATGTTACCGAGAACGCTCTTGTTATTCCCGATGTGCAGAAGGTTATCGATCTTCCCTATGAGTATCTTGAGCTCAGAGGTGAAGTATACATGTCCCACGAGGACTTTGATAAATTTAATGAGATGCAGGAAAAGCTTGGTAAAAAGCTCGCTGCGAATCCAAGAAATCTTGCGGCAGGAACTCTTAGACAGCTTGATCCTCAGGTGACCAAAGAAAGAGGGCTTCGAATGTTCGTGTTTAACGTTCAGGACGGCCCCGAGGAGGTAAAGAGTTCGCATGTCAAAGGACTTGATATTCTTGAAAAAGCAGGAGTAAAGACAGTCTTTCACAGAGCATGCAATTCGTCAGATGACGTCGTTGCGGCAATCGATGATATCGGAAATATGAGAGAAAATCTTGATTTTGACCTCGACGGCGCGGTTATCAAGATTGATACGACATCATGGAGAGAGGAATTTTCAACGAGCTCCAAGTATTCAAGCGGACATATTGCATATAAGTATCCGCCGGAAGAAAGAGTCGTTGTTATGGATGAGATCCTTGTCGACGTCGGAAGAACAGGAAAACTCACATTTACCGGAAGCTTCCATGACAAAGAGACCGGCAAGGCGGCGAGACTTTGCGGAACCAGCGTATCAAGGGCTACGCTTCACAATCAGGACTATATAAACGAGATGCAGGTCGGAATCGGCGGCGAATACAAGCTCTTTAAGAGCGGTGAGATCATTCCAAAGCTCAACGGCTGTGTAAAAGCTCCCGCGGAAGTTTATAAAGCGCCCGAAACCTGCCCTGTGTGCGGAGGAGTGCTTGTAAGAGAAGAAGATACAGCTGATATCAGATGTATCAATCCCATCTGTCCTGCGCAGGTTACAAGAACTATCGCGTATTTTACATCGAGAGATGCCATGAACATAATGGGACTTGGTGATACGCTTGTTGATGCGCTTGTTTCAGGCGGATATCTCAATAACTATGCAGATATTTACAGCCTTAATGAGTATAGAGATGAGCTTATCACTAAGGGAATCATTGGAAAAGAGAAGAATACTGATAAGCTTCTTGGCGAGATAGAAAAGTCAAAGTCAAACGACGCAGTAAGACTTCTCACAGGACTTGCAATCAGGAATGTCGGAAAGTCAACTGCGCGTGAGATCATGAAGCATTTTGACAACATTATGGATCTTTCAAAGGTCACAAGGGACGGATTCTTACATATACCTGATATCGGAGAAACAACTGCGGGTGATCTTTATGAGTTTTTCCATGATGAAAAGAACCTTGCGGTTTTGGCAAAGATGCAGACACTTGGCGTAAATATGGCAGCTACAAAAGACGAGGACGCATCTGACATATTTGCAGGAAAGACCATTGTTGTCACAGGTACACTTCCCACTCTTGGAAGAAAAGAAGCGGAAGAGCTTATCGTTAAGAACGGCGGTAAAGCTTCGGGAAGCGTATCCAAGAAGACAAGTTTTGTTCTTGCGGGTGAAGCCGCAGGCAGCAAGCTTACCAAAGCAAACGATCTTGGTATAAAAGTTATAGATGAAGCTGAATTTATGGAGATGATTAAAAATGCCAATTAAAATACAGAATGATTTACCGGCAAGAGAGATTCTTGAAAAAGAAAATATATTTGTGGTTGATGAGAACAGGGCGTGTCATCAGGACATCAGATCTCTTCAAATCTGCATACTTAACCTGATGCCTCTTAAGGAAGATACTGAGCTTCAGCTCCTTAGGTCGATGTCTAACACTCCTTTGCAGATCGACGTTTCATTTATGCAGATGAGTTCGCATCATTCAACAAATACATCACCCAACCATCTCAACAGGTTCTATAACACTTTTGAGGAACTTAAGGACAGAACCTTTGACGGATTGATCATCACGGGAGCGCCCGTTGAACAGATGCCTTTTGAAGAGGTCGATTACTGGGATGAGCTCTGTAGGGTGTTTGAGTGGTCCAAGACCAATGTTACATCTACATTCCACATTTGCTGGGGCGCACAGGCGGGAATTTATTATCACTACGGAATAGATAAAAGACCTCTTTCGGAAAAGAGATTCGGAGTATATGAGCATAAAGTCATGAATAGAAAGGTTCCGCTTGTAAGGGGATTTGACGATATTTTCAAACTTCCTCATTCAAGACACACGGAGACACCTTCCGATGCAATTCATGCATGTGAGGACCTGATCGTTCTTGCAGAATCTGAGATTGCCGGAGTTTTCCTTTGTATGAACAGATCGGGAAGCCAGATCTTTGTCATGGGACATGCAGAGTATGACAGGCTTACACTTGATTCTGAGTATAAGCGCGATCTTTCCAAGGGACTTGAAATAAAGATGCCCATAAATTATTATCCCGATGACAATCCGGATAATAAGCCCGCACTTCAGTGGAGGAGCCATGCGAATATTCTTTATACAAACTGGCTCAACTACTACGTATACCAGAATACACCGTATAAGTGGGGGCAGATTCTCGACGAAGAGAAGCGCACGCTGGCTAAAAAGGACTTAACCAAGCAGCTTTGAGTTTGTGACATATTTACGAAGAAAATATCGTAAAGCCCCTTTTGGTTGTAATATACTTCTAAATAAGTTAAAATATATATGTTGATTCGTTTATTATATTGTTAACTGTGCATCGAAAAGCGTTATACGAAAAGGAGAATGCTTTATGGGTCTTGAGCTTGAAAATAATGAAATCGAAACTAAGAACGAATTAAAGAAAAAACCTACAAAGAAGACCAAAGAGATGCTGGAAGAGAATGCAAGGCAGATAGAAGAGCTTGAGAGCGAAAAAGTTGAGCTTAACGCTGTTTTAGCAGATCTTGAAAAAGAAGAGGCAGACCTCGGTGAGCAGTCAGCGCTCAAGATGAAGGTTAATCACAGGAAATTTGGCGAAGGTAAAGTTATCTCACAGGACGGCAAGTACATAGAAGTAAAATTCAAGGATGTTGTTAAGAAGTTCGTGCTTCCAGGGTGCATTGCAGATAAATACCTTGAAGTCGAAGATGAAAAAGTCTATGAATACTACAAACAGTGCAATGAAACTCATAAAAAGCGTATGGATACAGAATTAAAAATAAAATCTGCAACTTATGCTATTCAGAGACACGAGGATGCAATTGAAAAATTGAATGCGAAATTCAAATAAAGAGTTGAAAGCATCGGGCAAAAGCTCGGTGCTTTTTGCATGCATTTTTTAATTGAGTAAGGTTGTTTTGTATGATAAAATGTTAATGTTTTATTAAAAAGTTTTGCGAACAGAAATAAACGGGGTGAGTAATGGCAGGAAAAAGCGTATACATGGACACCAACGTGTTCACGGATATTGTTGAAGATATAGGGAATACGACTGCAAAAGGTGTGTTTTCAGAGGATGCGCTAAGTAAGACAAGCGTTTTTGAAAAGACAAATGTCGGACGGGAAATGAATGAAATTCTAAAGCTTTTTTACAAGTCAACGGAAGTATACAGGCATGAATCTTCCGAGTCGCTTCCAAGAGCACTTCTTACGCTTCGAGACAGCTTGATCGAGCAGGACAGAATCCTCAGTGAAGGTCTTGAGGTAGATATACGCCGGAGGAAATAAAGATGGGACTTC
>JAFZQT010000070.1 GCA_017620235.1 Butyrivibrio sp.
AAGTGAGATAGACAATCTTTGATTTTCGTTATCGAACTTTGCTCTGGCGAGCGATAGCGAGAGCAGAGCTTCCGATACAAATGATTTCAATGATTGAACTTTGTTCCGTCGAGCAAAGCGAGAGCGGAACATCCGATTGAAAACGATTTCCGCATAATTATTCGAATTCGAAAACACTTAGTATTCTGCGACGCGAGGCAAGCGTAATTTGCCGGGGATATGTTGGTATCTCGCTAAGTTGCATGGTAACCATGAATTCAAGGTGGCACCGCGGATAGTTTTTTAGAGTATTCGTCCTTGACAGAAGTATAATTCTGTCAAGGACTTTTCTTTTTGCTTTATTAACCTGAACATACATGAGGAAGTAGCACGATAGTGCGGATTCCGAATGTATGAAGGATTGCGGGAGCGAAGCGGAGCAATCCGTATATCACGCAAAAATATAAAGGAAATATTCCGCGGCATATAAAGGTTTTAATCCTTGTGCTTTTTATATGTTTTTTTGACGTAAGAGAAGGATCAAAAGCATATAAATCGGTTCTAGCATATTTTATTTATATGTTTTTGCTGAAAAAATAAGGGCAAAAAGGCATATAAAACCTTATGTTTTTTGAAATTTATACCATGACTTATTCTCGAAGGCATATAGAAAGGATTTGTAACAGCATTTTATATGCTAGGAGCAATCCGTATATCACGCAACCACGCAAAACATAAACAAAGCAGAGTATCAACCCTTAGTAAACCGACACAACTCATCATCACGAAAGGATAGTACTATGAATATCACACCTACATTGGAACAAGTAAAGAACATAGCATCCACAGGAGACTACAACGTTCTCCCTGTAAGCTGCGAACTGTTATCCGACTTTATTACTCCGATCGAAGCTATGAGAAAACTTAAGAATGTATCGACTCACTGCTACATGCTCGAGTCGGCGCAGGCGGATGAAACCTGGGGAAGATACACATTCATGGGATACGATCCCAAGATGGAGATAACTTGTAAGGACAATGAGCTTGTTGCCGGAGACCTTAAGGTGACAACCGACAATCCCGCAGCATACCTGCGTGAGATCCTTTCAAAATATAAGAGCCCTAAGATCGAGCACCTTCCTTCTTTTACAGGCGGACTTGTGGGATATTTCTCATACGACTACTTCGGCTACTGCGAACCTACAGCAAGATGCAAGGTTGAAGATACAGATGCATTCAAAGACATAGACCTGATGCTCTTTGACAAGGTAATAGCTTTTGACAACGTAAAGCAGAAGATAATCCTTATCATAAACATCAAACTTGAAGGAAACATCGAAGAGAACTACAACAAAGCAAAAGAAGAACTCGGCAGGATAAAAGATCTTTTGTACAAGGGAGAAAAAAGTACAGAAAAGCCCGGAAAGCTCCTTGGCGAAGTCACACCTCTTTTCACCAAAGAAAAATACTGTGACATGGTCGAGAAAGCAAAGGGACACATCAAAGAGGGCGACATATTCCAGATAGTCCTCTCAAACAGACTTTCAGCCGATTACGAAGGAAGCCTTCTTAACACATACAGGATGCTCAGAACAATAAATCCTTCGCCCTACATGTTCTATTTTTCAGGAACAGATGTTGAAGTAGCGGGAGCGTCACCTGAGACACTCGTAAAGCTTGAAAACGGCGTGCTTCATACATTCCCACTTGCCGGGACAAGGAAGCGAGGCGAGACGGAGGAAGAGGATAAGGCTTTGGAAAAAGAGCTCCTTGCAGACAAGAAGGAACTTGCAGAGCACAACATGCTTGTCGATCTTGGAAGAAACGATCTTGGCAAGATAAGCGAGTTTGGAAGTGTGGAAGTTGAAAAGCTTCACGAGATCACAAGATATTCTCACGTAATGCACATCGGTTCGACTGTAAGAGGAACGATAAGAAAAGAGTTCGATGCGATAGATGCGGTCAATGCGGTACTTCCCGCAGGTACACTTTCGGGAGCACCCAAGATCAAGGCTTGCAAACTTATCGGCGAACTTGAGAACAACAAGCGCGGAATATACGGCGGAGCTGTTGGATATATAGATTTCACGGGCAACATGGATACATGTATCGCCATAAGAATAGTTTATAAGAAGAACGGCAAAGTGTTCGTTCGAAGCGGAGCCGGCATCGTAGCCGATTCCAATCCGGAGAAAGAGTATGAGGAGTGCCTCAACAAGGCAAAGGCTTCACTCAGAGCACTTGAGCTTTCACAGGAGGTGGAATAATGGTTTTACTGATAGATAACTACGACAGCTTTTCCTATAACCTGTATCAGATGATTGGAGAGATCGAGCCTGATATAAAAGTAATAAGAAACGACGAGCTTACAATAGATCAGATCAGGGAACTTAAACCCGACAGACTTATTATTTCACCCGGTCCCGGAAGACCTGAAGATGCAGGAATAATCGTAGAAGCTGCAAAAGAACTTGGAAAAGAAATCCCAACACTTGGCGTATGCCTCGGACATCAGGCAATATGCATGGCATTTGGAGCGACAATTACTTATGCAAAAGAGCTCATGCACGGCAAGGAGTCTACAATATCTTTTTACGCGGATTGCCCTTTGTTCAAAGGACTTCCCGACAAAGTGACGGTTGCAAGATATCACTCGCTTGCAGCAGATGAAAAAACAATGCCTGAGTGCCTTGAAGTTGTCGCAAAGACAGATGACGGCGAGATCATGGCAGTTCAGCACAGGGATTATCCCATATACGGAGTGCAGTTCCATCCCGAGTCGATAATGACTCCTGAGGGAAAAGATATGCTTAGAAACTTTATAAAAAATATTGAGATATAAATAGGAGGCAACACCATGATAAAAGAAGCAATAGTAAAAATCGTAAACAAAGAAGACCTTACATATGATGAGGCTTATGCAGTAATGAACGAGATCATGGGAGGAGAGACAACACCTACTCAGAACGCAGCTTTTTTGTCAGCTCTTTCCACCAAATCTGCAAAGGCAGAGACAACAGATGAAATCGCAGGATGCGCGGCAGCTATGAGAGACCATGCAACCAAGGTTGACACAGGAATGGATATCTTCGAGATCGTTGGAACAGGCGGAGACAACGCTCAGAGCTTTAACATTTCGACTACTTCTGCACTTGTTGCGGCAGCAGGCGGAATGAAAGTTGCTAAGCACGGAAACAGAGCTGCTTCATCAAAGTGCGGAACAGCTGACTGTCTTGAGGCACTTGGAGTAAACATCCAGCAGGAGCCCGAGAAGTGCGTAGAGCTCTTGAAAGAAGTCGGAATGTGCTTCTTCTTTGCTCAGAAATATCACGCATCAATGAAGTATGTAGGTGCGATCAGAAAAGAGCTCGGATTCAGAACAGTATTTAACATCCTCGGACCTCTTACAAACCCCGGATCACCTAAGATGCAGCTTCTCGGTGTTTATGATGAATACCTTGTAGAGCCTCTTGCACGAGTTCTTGTAAGCCTTGGAGTAGAGAGAGGAATGGTAGTTTACGGACAGGACAAGCTCGATGAGATCTCACTCAGCGCTCCTACAACAATCTGCGAGATCAGGGACGGATGGTACAAATCATACGTAATCAAGCCTGAGGACTTCGGACTTACAACATGCAAGAAAGAGGACCTCGTTGGCGGAACACCTGAAGAGAACGCTGAGATCACAAAGAAGATATTAAAGGGTGAAAAGGGACCTAAGCGCGATGCAGTTCTTTTGAATGCGGGAGCATCTCTTTATATTGGTGGCAAGGCAGACAGCTTCGAAGCAGGAGTTAAGCTTGCGGCAGAACTTATCGATTCAGGCAAGGCATACGAGACACTTGAGAAACTTATTGAAGTAAGTAACAGGTAAAAAAACTATGACTATTTTGGACGAGCTCGCGGCATATGCGAGAAAAAGAGTTGATATAGCAAAAGAGACCGTGTCTTTGGAGAAAGTAAAAGAGAAGGCACTTGCAATGCCTAAGGGAGATTTCTTATTTGAAAAGAACCTTAGAAGAGATGATATTTCTTTTATCTGCGAGTGTAAAAAAGCTTCTCCTTCCAAGGGAATAATCGCAGAGGACTTTCCTTATCTTGAGATTGCAAAAGAGTATGAGAAAGCCGGCGCTGATTGCATTTCCGTACTCACAGAACCCAAGTGGTTTCTCGGAAAGGACGAGTATCTCAAAGAAATCACGCAAGCGGTATCGGTTCCCTGCATCAGAAAAGATTTTACGGTTGATGAGTATATGATATATGAAGCAAAAGTACTCGGCGCTTCAGCGGTGCTCCTCATCTGTTCAATCCTCGATGACGCAGCTATATCGAAGTATCTTGGAATATGTAACGACCTTGGGCTTTCGGCTCTTGTCGAGACTCATGATGAGGAAGAGGTCAAAAGAGCTGTTTCGCTCGGCGCTTCCATAATCGGCGTAAACAACCGTAATCTCAAGGACTTCAGCGTTGATACATCTAACAGCGAGAGGCTTAGAAAGATCATTCCTTCAGATACAGTCTTTGTTTCGGAGAGCGGCGTTAAGACAGCGGAAGATGTGGCAAAGCTCAGAGAGATCGGAGCAGATGCGGTTCTTATCGGCGAAACCCTGATGAGGGCAGCAGATAAGAAAGCTAAGCTTGATGAACTTAAAGGCGTATCACATGCCTAAGGAAAGGCTGAAGGAGAGAGCTATGCCGGAAAACATTGTATATAAGTGCCCTAAGATCAAACTATGCGGGCTGTCGTCGGCGCAGGACATAGAAGCGGCTAATGTGCTAAAGCCTGAGTTCATTGGTTTTGTCTTATGGGAAAAGAGTAAGAGAAACGTAAGTAAAGATAAGGCAGCAGAGCTGAAAAAGCTTCTTGATCCGCAGATAAAAGCGGTCGGAGTCTTTGTTGACGAAGAAATTGAAGTAGTGGCAGATCTTTTAAACAAAAACATAATAGACATTGCCCAGCTTCACGGAAAAGAAGACAACAGCTATATCGCAGAACTTCGCAAGAAGACGGATAAGCCCGTTATCAAGGCTTTTCAGGTTAAGAGTAGCGAAGACGTTGCAGAAGTAGAAAGCTCCGATGCCGACTATGTGCTAATAGATTCCGGTCAGGGAACCGGAAAGGCATTTGACTGGAAGATACTTGAAGGGGTGAAAAGAGATTTTTTCCTCGCCGGAGGGCTTTATCCCGAGAATGTTGCAGAAGCTGTGCGGGCAGTTAAACCTTACGCGGTTGATGTCAGTTCCGGAATAGAAACGGACGGTAAAAAAGACAGAAGTAAGATGGAAAGTTTTGTCAGAAACGTAAGACAAACAGGAAAGGATGTACCATGACCAATAAAAATGGACGTTTCGGTATACACGGCGGACAGTATATACCTGAAACACTTATGAATGCAGTAATCGAGCTTGAAGAAGCCTACAATCATTACAAGAACGATCCTGAGTTTAACGCTGAATTATCAGAGCTTTTAAATGAATATGCGGGCAGACCTTCGCGTCTTTACTACGCAGAGAAGATGACCAAGGACCTCGGCGGAGCAAAGATCTATCTTAAGAGAGAGGATCTCAATCATACAGGTTCTCATAAGATAAATAACGTTCTCGGACAGGCTCTTTTGGCCAAGAAAATGGGAAAAACAAGGCTTATCGCTGAGACGGGCGCCGGTCAGCACGGTGTTGCGACAGCTACGGCAGCAGCTCTTATGGGCATGGAATGTGTTGTTTTCATGGGAGAAGAGGACACGAAGAGACAGGCTCTTAACGTATACAGAATGAGACTTCTCGGGGCTGAAGTTATCCCTGTTAAGTCCGGAACCGCAACACTTAAGGATGCTGTTTCAGAGGCAATGAGAGAGTGGACTTCAAGAATCGACGATACACATTATTGCCTTGGATCTGTAATGGGACCTCATCCGTTCCCTACGATCGTAAGAGATTTCCAGTCTGTTATTTCCAAGGAAACCAAGCAGCAGATTCTTGAAAAAGAGGGAAGACTCCCCGATGCGGTTATCGCATGTGTCGGCGGCGGTTCAAATGCTATCGGAAGTTTCTATAACTTTATAGAAGACAAAGACGTAAGGCTTATCGGATGCGAGGCAGCAGGACGCGGAATCGATACTTTTGAGACTGCAGCTACTGTTAATACGGGAAGCGTTGGAATCTTCCACGGCATGAAGTCATATTTCTGTCAGGATAAGTACGGTCAGATCGCGCCTGTATACTCAATCTCAGCAGGACTTGACTATCCCGGTGTAGGACCTGAGCACGCATACCTTCATGATATAAAGAGAGCTGAGTATGTGCCTGTGACGGATGATGAGGCGGTTAATGCTTTTGAATATCTTTCACGCACAGAGGGAATCATTCCTGCAATTGAGTCGGCTCATGCGGTTGCATATGCAATGAAGATCGCAAAAGAGTATGACAAAGATAAGATCATAGTTGTAACAATCTCCGGAAGAGGAGATAAGGACTGCGCGGCAATAGCTCGCTACAGAGGGGAGGACATCCATGAGTAATATAAAGAAAGCATTTGAAAACGGCAAGGCATTTATCGCCTTTATCACTTGCGGAGATCCCGACCTTGAGACTACAAAAAAGGCAGTTCTTGAAGCATGCAACAACGGCGCAGACCTCATAGAGCTCGGTATTCCTTTTTCAGATCCGACTGCCGAGGGACCTGTTATTCAGGGCGCAAACATTCGCGCGCTTGCAGGCGGAGTAACTACCGATAAGGTATTTGACCTTGTAAGAGATTTGAGAAAAGAAACCCAGACACCCTTTGTATTTATGACTTATGCAAATGTGGTATTTTCATATGGCGCAGAGAAATTCATTTCACTCTGCAAAGAGACGGGTGTAGACGGAATCATCCTTCCCGATCTTCCGTTTGAGGAAAAAGAGGAGTTTTCACCGATCTGCGATAAATATGATGTGGACCTTATTTCACTTATCGCACCTACATCAGAGAACAGAATCTCTATGATCGCAAAGGAAGCAAAAGGCTTTATCTACATCGTATCAAGCCTTGGCGTTACCGGTACAAGATCTGAGATTAAGACAGACCTTGATTCTATCGTAAAAGTTATTCGTGAGAATACTGACGTTCCCTGCGCTATCGGCTTTGGAATCTCAACACCCGAGCAGGCAGCAAAGATGTCAGCAATATCTGACGGTGCAATCGTTGGTTCTGCGATAATCAAGATTCTTGAGAAGTACGGAAAAGACGCACCTAAATATGTAGGTGAGTATGTTCACTCAATGAAGTCAGCTATGTAATAGTAATTTATTGTCCGATCATGCTTATTACAAGACCTACGAGTATGATCGCTGCACAAAAGATCTTGTAGCCGATATTCTTTTCTTTGAAGATAAGCTTTCCGCATATGATCGAGATGATGCAGGCGGATTGCTTAAGAAGAGTCATTATTATGACTTTAGAATCAGCGTAAGAATTGGCTATAAACAGCGCTTTGTCCGCGATGAAGAACAGGAAACTGAGAATCCAGATCCATCCGTTCTTCCAAACGGAAGCGCTTATCTTGATTCGTCTTACGATGAAGTACATACCGTAGAAGATGACGAGATAGAGCATGTACCAAAACTGAAGCTGAGAAGAATTGATATCCTTCATGTATATCTTATCGAGGCATCCGGATATAGCATTGCAAATACAGGAAGCAAGTACCATCCATACATATATGGGTGGTATTTTTTCTGCCTTGTATGTGCCGCGGCTGTCGGAACGCTTTTTCATCTCGGGATAGATCTTTAAGAATAAAAGTCCGAAGAGTATGAGCAAAAGTCCGATAGTTGAATATACAGAGCCTTTTTCTTTTAACACAAATATTCCGAATGCGGTTGAAAAGAGAATTCTCGAGAGGTCAAGAACTCCGTAGATACTGATGGGAATATTGTCGAGTGCCTTAAACGAGCATATCCATGCAATGAAGATCACGAAACTCTTTATCGCGATCAGGAAAAAATATTTTGGCGGAAGGCCTTTAAATGCAGCCGGTGCCTCCGGTATACAAAACAGAAACGTAAGGAAAGTATATACAAAAAGAACTTCCATTACGGTATTTTTAGTCAGCGCTTTCTTTTTTACAACATCACGGAATCCCTTTACAATCCCGTAGAACAAAACAAGTCCTGCCCAGAGCATTTCTTTAATATCTCCTAAAAAACAAATTCTTAATTAAACTCGATTTTTGATTATATCACTTTTCGATTTTTTTGCATGGAAAAGTTCTTTATAGGAGACTTGCATTTTGTTATATAACGGTATAATGTTATAATATAACAGAATATTGTTATATATGGGTGGCGTTATGAATGATAATTTTATTGCGGCGGTAAAAAAGTCAAATAAATCACAGTACAAAATAGCGAAAGAGAGTGGGGTTCCGTTTTCGACAATAAACGCATTGTTTAATGGAAAGCAAAGTGTTAATAATTGTGCGACGGCTACGATTCTTAGATTATCCGTGGTTATTGGAGAGAATTTTTTGAGCTTGCTTGATCCATATCCGCTTCTTGATAATACGTGCGGAGAATATGAAGGAATAAAGTATACGTGGAAGTATTGTGACGGATCTATGCAGCTTCTTTTTGATTATCGCGGAGAGCATGTTGTTATAAATACAGGTCTGCAACTAAATATCCCTGCCAAACAATCGGAATATGCGACTATAGCGGAGTGGAATATAGACAGATATCTTAGAAATAAAAGATTTGAAGCGTACGCAAAGGAGCTCGCTGATGCTTGAAAATAACATGATATATGAACTTATGCATAAGGATAAAAAGGTTGGGCTTATAGAAATAGACGTTGCAGGAAATCTGACCAATTACGCGGAGTATATTTCTGATGCTGTGCCCTTTTTAGGAAAAGCCAATTTAAATAAGATGAAGATATGGTGGAAACAAAGGGCTGTTCCGGGATCCAGAAAGATGATGGATGAGGTTATTAAGAATTCGGGCTGTGCCAGTACTTCTGAGTATTTAGCTAAGAATCTTGGGTTATCAATGACGGATTCATATTGGGTTTGTCCTGTTGATATGACTTTGGCTTGGGAAAAAGTCAGATTGAGGAATCATCTTGGTATAAATGAGGGATTGCCTCCATATCATGATGAGATTTCATACGATCCAAATGCTTCACTGGGTGGACAGATGGAAAAATACTGGGATTTAAATGGTGATGTTCCCAAACTTGTCAAAACCTCACTTACATATAAAGGAATTCAAAGCATAAACGAAGCGTTTGCAACATTCATACATGAAAGACAGGGTAGTATGATACCCTTTGTGCGATATAGGGTGGAACGGCTGAATGACGAGCAAACACAGAGCATTTGTGACTCTTTTACTTCGGATGAAATAGAGTTTATTCCTGCGTATGAAGTTGTGGATTCACAGAATATTTCAAATGAAACGGCTTTATATGATGGATATATCACAATTTGTGCAAACAACGGAATAGATAGAGATATTATGCAGGCGTTCATGGATTATCAGACGTTGACTGATTTTGTGATCAGCAATACAGATGAACATCTTTATAATTTTGGGATACTCAGAGATTCTGAATCATTAAAGCTTATAGGTCCCGCTCCGATATTCGATTCCGGAAACAGTATGTTTTTTTCAGAAGACAGGAAAAAACCTTTCTCAAGAGCAGAACTTCTTCAAAGAACAATAACGGGATTTTATAAATCAGAAGAAAAGATGCTTCTAAAAGTGAAAAACAAGCATATGGTAAAAGAAAATCTTTTGCCCGAAAAGAGAGAAGTGTTTGAGTTCTACATAGATAATGGTATTCCGGAAGAAAAAGCGGAATTTATATCAGAGTGCTATGGGAAAAAAGTGGAGCTTTTACATGAGTTCCAAAATGGTAAAAAGAT
The DNA here is from genome assembly GCA_017620235.1 of Butyrivibrio sp. GTDB lineage: Bacteria > Bacillota > Clostridia > Lachnospirales > Lachnospiraceae > Butyrivibrio. The sequence continues at coordinate 9,885 of JAFZQT010000070.1, forward strand.
ATCACTATATAATGAAAAGAATAAGTCAAACAGATGAAAATAGCAGATAGAATCTATCATTGCGGGATTGAAAACTTCACTTCAAAATATTACAATTCTATTAACAAATGGAATTGAGGATGTTTTGTATGAGAAATTTTTTTACCACAGTAAGATTCGCGCTGATTATGGCGTTTTGCTTATTTTTGTTTATTAGATTTGATTGTCTTGCATATGCTGCCGATTGGTATATATCACCTTCGGGTAATGATTCCAATGCGGGCACATCTACGTCGGCGCCGTTTAAGAGCCTGATGAGAGCTCAGGAGGCGGCTTCAGCGGGAGATACCGTTTATATCATGGGTGGTACGTACAATGACTTTGGTATTGCGGCTAAAGACAACAACTACAACTATGTAAATGAGTTTACCAAGAGCAATATTACTTACAGGGCTTACACATCCAAGGATGTGCCTGTCTTTGATTTTTCGAGAGTTCCTACAGATAAGAGAGTGGCGGCTTTCCATATAAAGAGTGGAGTGCAGGGAGTTTATTTCCTTTGCTTTAAAGTTACCGGAGTTCCTGTGGGAAACCAGAAGCAGTCTGAGTGTTTCAGAGTAGAAGGAAATGCCACGTTTAATCAGATCACATGTTGTGATGCGCAGGCAAATGGTTTTTATTTCTGCAATAACGGAAGTGGAAAGTGCATAAAGTGTGATGCTTATAACCTTAATACTCCGAACCGCAATTCAAATTCCAATACTGACGGTTTCGGAGCGCACGGTCAAAGCGTTGTTTTCCAGCAGTGCAGAGCATGGACGTGTGGAGATGATGGATTTGACTGTATCACATCTAAAGGAGCCAACACTTTCGAGGACTGTTGGGCATTTAATATGAATAAAGGCGGAGATTCCAATGGATTTAAGATTGGAGGATATGGCACAGGCAAGGTTCCGAGTACAGTCCCTGTACATACTGTGTCACATTGCATTGCCGTAAATAATGCTTCCAATGGATTCTATGCGAATCATCAGCCCGGACAGGCTGCAAATTGGACCAATAATGTGGCGTACGGAAACGCCAGAGGTAATTACAATATGCTCGAGAGAGTAAGCCCTAGTGATTCTACTGATATTCCGGGAACAAGGGAGTTCCTCAGATGTAATATCTCTTTGAACGGAGCGGTTACAAATATCGGAAAAGGAACAAAGGTAGGAAGCTGCTCATGGAACAGTGGATATACCTGCACCAATGACGATTTTGAGAGCCTTGATGTTTCTCAGCTGTCAGCACCCAGAGGCGCAAACGGAGTGCTTCCCAATATAAACTTTATGAAGCCTGTAAAGGGCAGTGATCTGGAAGGTATAGGTTATTTTGCAAATTGATAAAAATGGTATGGACTTTATATATACCATGGTTTATAATTAACACTGTTTTCATAAAGAAACTAACTATTTATGGATAATTATTAAATATTGATCGGCAAAATTAGAGAAATCTAATGACGCAAAGCTATAGGGTCCGAAAGGACAGCCAGTTGCAGTTGAACTAATAGCGGTGCGTAAGTATGTACCGCTTTTTTTGTGCAGAACACTTACTGAGATATTTTCGAAGTTAGTGCGAGCCATGGGTGAATACTTAACGAGCTTTGCAATACCGTTCTTTACTAGACTAGAGAAAAGGAATTAAGGCAGAAAATGAAAAAGAACAGAATTACTATGGCAATTGTTTTGCCGGTGCTCTGCACAGCAATCACCGGTTACGGTAACGTTGAAACATCTGAAGAAGTCTCTGTACATATGGAAGAAACATTTACTGAAGGTGTGCAGGAAGGTATCACCGGTACAGTTGAAGCTAATGTAGCACCCGTACCTGAAGCTACTGTTGTAAATACTGAAGTTCCGGGGGCTCCTGTAGGTGAAGCACCCGCTCCGACACCAGAAAACATAGCGTGGGCAAGTATCGGTCATGAAGATATCATGCTGTATCCGGCTAATGAGGATGCCAATAACGTAAATGCCAGAGTTGCATGCGGCTATATCAACGGACGTATCGTAAAACCCGGAGAGACATTCTCATATGCAAATACTATCGGAAGAGGAACACCACCTGAGAGAGGATATGTTATTGCACATGTTGTCGGCGGATATGATTACGGCGGAGGCGTATGTAAGATAAGCAGCGCTCTTTACCATGCAGCAATGAATGCAGGTTGCAGGATTGTTGAAAGACATAATCATTCAAAGCCTGTAGACTACTATGCACTTGGAGATGATGCAGCTATTGCATACAGAACAAGAAAAGACTTCAGATTCAGAAATGAATTTCCTCATGATGTTATGATACAGGCATCTTACGATGAGACAGGATATCATCTTGATATTCTTGCTCCTCAGGCTAATATTCCGGCACCACAGCCTCAGCCTGAAGCTCCTGCTCCTCAACCGGAAGCTCCGGCACCACAGCCCGAAGCTCCAGCTCCGCAGCCGGAAAATCCGGCACCACAAGTTTAAGATATAGGACGGACCAAAATGGTCCGTCTTTTTTTGAGCAGAGCACTTCTGGTTTCGTGTTCCGGTAATCTTAAATAAATATAAAATCGATTGAACACAATTTTTTTTGGTTATATAATACATGATTGGAGATTACTACAGGAGAGAGACTATGATAAAAACATTAGGAAAAGAACTAAAAGAATACAAGCTCGTATCCGTTTTGACGCCGCTGTGTATGATAGGCGAAGTTGCGGCGGAGATGATCATACCAAAGCTTATGGGTAAGATTGTCGACAACGGCATATACGGGGAGAATATGGCGTACATTTTCAGAGTGGGACTGATGATGCTTTTGATCGCTCTGTTTGGACTTGCTGCGGGACTTGGCGGAGCATATTACGGATCGAAGGCTTCCACTGGACTTGCAAAGAACCTGAGAAAAGCCATGTTCGATAATATTCAGACTTTTTCTTTTTCAAATATAGATAAGTTTTCTACATCGGGACTTGTAACAAGGCTTACAACCGATGTCACCAATATTCAGAATGCATATATGATGCTTCTCAGAATGGCGATGAGAGCGCCCGCTACGGTAGTTGGTGCGATGATCATGTCATTTATGATCAATCCCAAGCTTGCAACAATATACCTTGTTGCAGTTGGAATCCTTGCAGCTTTCATGGTGATCATCATGAGCAAGGCAACAGTTTATTTCAAAGAAGTTTTTGAAAAGTACGACGAACTTAACGAGAGCGTTCAGGAGAACGTGTCTGCGATCAGAGTAGTCAAGGCTTATGTTCGTGAGGACTACGAGAATGATAAGTTCAAAAAAGCTGCGGGCAACATCTACAACATGTTCGTAAGAGCTGAGATGAACGTTATCAAGATGGGCCCCATGATGACGGCTACGGTTTATGCATGTATCCTTCTTATCAGCTGGGTAGGTGCACACATGATAGTTGCGGGAAGCCTTACTACAGGTGAACTTATGGGACTTCTTGCTTATTGCATGAATATTCTTATGAGTATGATGTTCCTTGCGATCATCTTCGTTATGCTCACAATGGCGCAGGCAAGCGGAAAGCGTATTGCTGAAGTTATTGAAGAAAAGCCTGATATCACAAATAAGGCTGATGCGATCACGGTTGTACCCGATGGAAAAATCAGTTTTGAACATGTGAACTTTGCTTACAACGAGACGTCTGAAGAGCCTGTTTTGAAGGATATTAATATAGAGATAAATTCCGGAGAAACAGTCGGAATAATTGGAGGAACAGGATCTGCAAAGTCATCTTTGGTCAACCTTATCAGCAGATTGTACGATGTTACGGAAGGTGCCGTTAAGGTAGGCGGAATTGATGTAAGAGACTATGATATGGAGACACTCAGAGATCAGGTTTCTGTTGTGCTTCAGAAGAATGTTCTTTTCTCCGGAACTATAATTGAAAACCTTAAATGGGGAGATAAGAACGCGACAAAAGAAGATTGCATAAGAGCCTGCAAGATGGCTTGTGCAGATGAATTTATCGAGAGAATGCCTGATGGCTATGATACATTCATAGAGCAGGGCGGAGCAAACGTATCCGGCGGACAGAGACAGAGACTTTGTATTGCCAGAGCGCTTCTTAAAAAGCCTAAGATACTGATACTCGATGATTCAACAAGTGCTGTTGATACTGCTACAGACGCAAAGATAAGAAAGGCGTTTGCAGAGGAAATTCCGGGAACCACCAAGCTTATCATCGCACAGAGAATTGCATCCGTTCAGGATTGCGACAGAATAATCGTAATGGATGACGGTCAGATCAGCGGATTTGGAACGCACAAAGAGCTCCTTGAGAGCAATACTATTTACAGAGAAGTATACGAATCGCAGACCGGTGGTGCAAATGCGGACTTCGATAAGCAGGCTTAAGGAGGATTCATCATGGCAGAAGAAACAAAAGAAATAAAAGTAGGACCGGGCGGCGGTAACAGGCGCGGAATGCCAAAACCAAAGATTGAGAATCCCGGAGCTCTTTTTTCAAGGCTTATGGGATATGTATTCAGATATTATCCCATTCATATGGTTACTGTGTTGGTGTGCATACTGATAACGGTTGCCTCTAATATTCAGGGAACATTTTTTACAAAGAGTCTTATCGACTCATATATACAGCCGATGCTCGACAGCGGCAGCAATGATTTTGAACCGCTTCTTGGTGCGATCGGAAGAGTTGCGGTTTTCTATGCACTCGGCGCTTTGTCTGCATATGTGCAGTCGAGAGTTATGGTATATATCAACCAGGGAACGCTCAGAAGGCTTCGTGAGGAGCTTTTTACCCACATGGAGAGTCTTCCTATCAAATACTTCGATACAAACGCACACGGCGATATCATGTCGATATACACCAACGATATCGATACTCTTCGCCAGATGATAAGCCAGAGTATTCCGCAGCTCATCAATAGCGGAATCACGATTGTCAGCGTGCTTGTATCAATGATGATCCTGAGCATACCGCTTACTCTCGTAACACTGGTTATGGTCGGAGTTATGCTTTTCTGTTCAGCAATGGCTACCAAGGCTTCGGGAAAAAACTTTGTGGAGCAGCAAAAGAACCTTGGCGCGCTTAACGGCTACATCGAAGAGATGATGACCGGACAGAAGGTTGTAAAGGTATTCAATCACGAGTCGGAGAGTATCGCGAAGTTTGACGAGCTCAACGAGGCTCTTTGCAGCAGTGCATTTAAGGCAAATGCTTTTTCGGGATCGCTTGGCCCCATCAACGCACAGCTTGGAAATACAAGTTATGTTATCTGTGCGATGGTCGGCGGTGCGATAGCTCTTTCTGACAATATTGCCGTAGGCTTTACGGTTGGTGCGCTTGCATCATTCCTTACATTTAACAGGAATTTCAGTATGCCTATCAATCAGGTCAGCATGCAGCTTAATTCGATTGTTATGGCGCTTGCGGGTGCGGATCGTATCTTTAAGCTCCTTGATGCTCAGCCTGAGACAGATGACGGATATGTTATGCTTGTCGATGCGATAGAAGAGAACGGTGAGATAAAAGAAGCTGATCATCATACGGGGCACTGGGCTTGGAAGCATTATCACAAGGCTACGGACACGACAACTTATCAGCCGATGGAAGGCGATGTGACATTTAACGGAGTGGATTTTGGTTATACCGATGAAAAGATGGTACTCCACGATATCGTTCTTCATGCCACACCCGGACAGAAGATTGCTTTCGTAGGTTCTACGGGAGCAGGAAAAACAACAATAACAAACCTGATCAACAGATTCTATGATATTCAGGACGGTAAGATCAGGTACGACAACATCAATATAAATAAGATTAAAAAAGCGGACCTTCGCCGTTCACTTGGAATCGTTCTTCAGGATACGCATCTCTTTACGGGAACGGTTAAGGACAACATCAGATACGGCAAGCTTAATGCGACGGATGAGGAAGTGATCGCAGCCGCTAAGCTTGCAAATGCGCACAGCTTTATTAAGAGGCTTCCCGAAGGTTATGACACAATGCTCACAGGAGACGGAGCAAACCTTTCACAGGGACAGCGCCAGCTTCTTGCTATCGCAAGAGCAGCAATCGCAGATCCGCCGGTGCTTATCCTTGACGAAGCTACTTCATCGATCGATACCAGAACTGAGAAGATCGTTCAGGACGGTATGGACAGGCTTATGAAGGGCAGAACAACCTTTGTGATCGCGCACAGACTTTCAACCGTTAAGAACAGTGATTGCATAATAGTCCTTGAGCAGGGACGCATCGTAGAGCAGGGCACACACGACGAACTCATTGCCAAGAAGCAGCGCTACTATCAGCTCTACACCGGCATGAAATCCGAGACAGCTTGAGTTTTTGTGGCAAGCCGGGATATGGATTGGGGTTATCACTAAGCTAAAAATAATGTGCAAACGGATGTTTGAAAATTTATAGTGTTTTTATTGACTGGAAAGTGGCCAAGGGGTATAGTATAGTTAAGTAGAGCGTGAGTAACGCTTAGAATATTACTCAATTGTCAAGTTTTAACTCCGAGGATAACGGGTTACAAATGTAGAATATTATCCAACTGTATGTTTATCTCCGTGAATGACGGGATGTAAATTTAGAATATCATTCAATTGTAAGTATTAAGAAAGAGCCTTTAGGGGCTCTTTCTTAAGTTGGGAGAATTATGAGATTAGTTAAAATTTCGGATTCATTTTTTGGTGAATGTAAGAAGAGGGGGACAGAATCAGAACTATTATACAACGAGAATGGAAGACCAAGTGTGCTTCTTGTTCATTTAAAATATAAAGGCAATATTCATAAATTTGTAGTCCATCTTCGTTCCAATATATCTGGTAGAACACCAAGGAGTCAGTATTTTTCACTTCCTCCAAATAAAAATACTAAGCCGGGACATTCACACGGGGTTCACTATATTAAGATTTTTCCAATAAAAGATATGTATGTTGAAAATTATCTTATCAGCGAGCCGTTCGATTTGATGGTTAAAGGAATTTTGGATAAGAATGAAAAAATAATCATTGATGCTTGCCAGAATTATTTGACTCAGTGTGAGGCTGGTCATAAACACTTTATGACACCTGACATTGATGGAATACTAAGTTGGCTGTAACGGTTTTTGAGAGAAGGAGTCTTTTAGAGGACTCCGTTTTTTTTGCTTTATTTCCTGAGTTTTGCGTATGGAGAAGTTGAGAACAATTGTAATTGACAGTTTAGGTCTAATAAAAGTAGACTACATACAAGACAATATAGACATACGAAGGGAAGGCATGCTGTATATGGGAAAAAATATAATTGTAAGGGGATTTACCTGTGCTTTTGCACTTGTATTGTGCGTAAGTACAATTACCGGATGCGGAAAAAACAAAAATGCTGTTGCGGGGATTGCAGGCAGTGAAACTGCGCAAAATGGCAAAGAGTATATCTATGAGATGGAAAAACTGGATGGAATCCTTTTGGAAGGTGAAGCGCTGAACTCTTTGGTTTATGTCAACGGTAAGGTAAGGGGCATAGGTGCAATCGGTGGGAGAAAATTAAGATGTATATCCTTTAACCCTGATGGGACGGATGTTCAGGCTTTTTATATCGACAGTGATAAAGACTTTCGACAGGACAGAGCAGTTTTTGATGATGAAGGTAATTTATATATTAAAGTTCGCGAACGTTCGCAGGCCGAAGGTGAAGAGGATAGTGAAGACTTTTCTTCAGAAGAAAAATATTATCTTTTAAAATTTGATTCCACGGGAAAAGAGCTTTACAGAACGGATCTTTCTGAAAAGTTTTCAAAAGGTGCAGAAAATATAGATCTTATGAGTTACAGCAATAAATACGGCCTTATCTTAGTGATGGATCAAGGAGTCATGACTTACGATGAAACGAATGGCTACAATAAGATCAAACCTAAATTTATAAGCAATCTTCGAAGTGTTGTTAAATTATCTGATACGCAGTTACTTCTTCAATATGACTCGGGAGGGCTACTTGAACAGTTTGACCTTGATACCAAAGAGGTGAAAAGAGATCTGATCAAGCGCATGAGAGATAATACTGCTTATAAGTATTTTCAGTGTGCGGACAATGTATATATGTCTAATGACGAAGGTGTTTATTCGTTGGATACCGACAGTTTTAAGATAGAAAAATTGTTGGATTATAACCTTTCACAAATATCTAATCTTCTTATATCAGAAATTGTTGCCATAGAGGGCGATGAGTTTATCACAACTACAAGCAATCGTTCAGGTAATAACTTTGTTTATAGACTGTATAAAGCTGATCCAAAAGACATAGATGAAAAAAATTATATTACTTTTGGTGCTGTGGGCTTTTCTCCTAAAAGTTTAAATGCGATAAGAGAGTTCAATAAGACAAATGATACGTATCAGATAAAGATGATTGATTACTCTGAGCTATATCCGGATGATCCTTGGGGACAGCTCGATCTTGATATTATTACCGGGAAAATGCCTGATGTTATAGAGCTAGGCCAGCTGGATGATCTTACGAAAAAGAAATACATTGAGAAGGGTGTCTTTCTTGATCTTACGCAGGCTTTTTCAAAAGAGGGAGCGTTGGGAGATATTGAGCTTCTTTCTAATATAGCTGAAATGATGAAGGTTGATGGGAAGATATATACTTTTTCTTTTGAATTCACGTTTGACACGTGCATGATAAGGACAGGATTGGCTGATGGAAAAAAATCTTTTTCATATGAGGATTGCGACAATCTTATAAAAAGTGTCGGAACAGATTATGATGTCGCATTTGGAATGTATGATAACAGCTCACTGATATTGTCAAGGATTCTTAAATACTATATTGATATGTTTATTGACAAGGAGAAGGGCAATTGCAATTTCAGAGATTCAAGGTTTTTTGATCTTTTGAATTTTGCTGCCAGGTTTCCGGCCAAGAAAACTGATAATATCGATTTCTTTCGCGATAGATTCTATGATGATGACAGAGCAATATTCTATTTGGAAGATATTTGTGAAGCAGACGAATATGCAAGGCTTAAACAGTGTGTATTCCATGATGGCGTCGAATTTATCGGAATACCTAATAACAGCGGAAAAAATTTGGCTTCTATAAGTCTTCCGATATGTGCCGTTAACAGTAAAACAGAACATTCTGATGTGGTATTTAATCTGATCAGGGAAATGATGCTGTCGGAGGAGGAGAATCGTAACGGCTTTTCTGTAGTTAAGCGGGTTTTTGAAAATCAGTTACAGGAAGCAACAAAAGAGAAAAAAGAAAGTGACATTAATTATTATGGGATTGATGAAGCAAATGATGTTACGGTAAAGATGGAACCGCTGTCACAGGATGAAGTACAGAAAATTTATGATTATGTCTTATCAATCAAAACATTAAACCCAAGAAACGAAGTAGTTGAAAAGATTATAAATGAAGAAGCGGCGGCATTTTTTTGCGGACAAAAGACATTAGAGGAAGTTGTAGAGCTGATTCAGAATAGAGTAACAACATATCTCAATGAAAACAGTTGATTGTATCAGAGAAGGCTGAAGTGAAAAATTAAATTCCACTTCAAAAACGTCATTCTGAAGAGTTGAAGTTACTCTTTCAGAAAGGCGTTTTTTCTTTGTTTTGATGTTCAATAGTTGAATTAACTGTTACAATTATTGTTTGTCAGGAATGTCCT
>JAFZQT010000071.1 GCA_017620235.1 Butyrivibrio sp.
AAAAGTGCCAAAAAGACGTCAAAAAAATAAGTGAATTTTAAGTTTATAATTGGACTGATATGAATTATAATATTACTAACTATTATTAGCACCAAATCTCAGGAGGGTTATTATGGCTGTCGTAGAGCAGTTGATACGTGCCGAGAGTGATGGAAGCATCAGCTTCGGTAACTATGAGCTTAAAGAAAAGAAAAAACTAGAAAATTTTGAACACAACGGAGATGTATTTAAAGTAAAAACCTTTAAGGACATTACAAAGCTTGAGTGTAACGAGAATTTCGTATATGAATCCGTACCGGGCACTGCAGTTTTAGGCTTTAAAGAGACAGAAGGAGGAGTCGAGTTTAGTGTTGAAGGCGAAAATGATGCGCAGATCACACTCGGACTTCTTGAGAATACAGAGTACAGTGTTTGTGTGAACGGTAACAGCATCGGCAAGATGAGCACTAACCTCGGAGGAAAACTTAATCTGAGTGTTGAGTTATCGGGAAATGGCGCTATTAGCGTAAAAGTTGAGAAGTAAAAATTATAAAGAGGGCTTTTCGATAGTATTCGAAGAGCCCTTTTACAATTAGATTTTATGATTGAGGGGAGAATATATGGCAACAAAGATAAAAACCGTTTTTTACTGCCAAAATTGCGGATATGAATCATCTAAATGGATGGGGCAGTGTCCGGGTTGTAAAGAATGGAATACCTTTGTGGAAGAAACGGTAAAGCCGGCATCTAAGAAACAGGGAATCACATCATCTGGACCGGCAAGAGGTGAGTACTGCAGCCCTAAATCTCTTTCAGAGATAGAGATGAAAGATGAGGAGAGGGCAGATACACACATAAATGAGCTTAACAGAGTGCTTGGCGGAGGACTTGTAAGAGGTTCGCTTATCCTTGTCGGAGGAGATCCGGGAATAGGTAAGTCTACGCTGCTTCTTCAGGTTGCAGGGAATCTGTCGGGTGACAAGAAGGATGTTCTGTATATTTCAGGTGAGGAATCACTGAGACAGATAAAGCTTCGTGCCAACAGGATTGGTGATTTTTCCGAAACTCTGAAGTTTATGTGTGAGACCAATCTTGAGAATATCGAAGAGACGATAAACAGGTCTAAGCCGGAAGTTGTGATCATTGATTCTATACAGACTATGTTCAGCGATTCCGTGACATCGGCGCCCGGTAGCGTCTCACAGGTAAGAGAATCAACCGCGGTTCTTTTAAGGATTGCAAAGAGCCTTAATATCACCGTGTTTATAGTGGGACATGTGACAAAGGAAGGGCAGGTTGCAGGACCAAGAGTACTTGAGCACATGGTTGATACCGTTCTTTATTTTGAGGGAGACAGACACGCTTCATACAGGATCCTTCGGGCTGTGAAAAACCGTTTTGGATCGACAAATGAGATAGGTGTTTTTGAGATGCAGGAAAAAGGACTTGCGGAAGTGACGAATCCTTCGGAGTTTATGCTTGAAGGAAAGCCTGAAAATGCGAGCGGCTCCATAGTTACATGTTCTGTAGAGGGCACAAGACCAATACTTATTGAGATTCAGGCGCTTGTATGCAGGAGTAATTTCGGTTTTCCGAGACGTCAGGCAAATGGCACCGACTATAACAGGGTAAACCTTCTTATGGCTGTTTTGGAGAAAAGAGTAGGGCTACAGATGGGAGAGTTTGATGCTTATGTTAATCTTGCAGGTGGAATGAAGCTTGCGGAACCTTCTCTTGATCTTGGAATCTGTATGGCGCTTATATCGAGCTTTAAGAATAAACCTATAGGTGATGATGTTATAGCATTTGGAGAGGTTGGACTATCCGGCGAAGTGCGTTCAGTAAATATGGCTGATTCGAGGGTTCAGGAAGCAGAAAAACTTGGATTTAAGACATGCATAGTGCCAAAGGCTCTTGAGAGTAAGCTTAAAAAGAGTGCAAAGAGTATAAACATCGTTGGCGTTTCATCTGTAGCAGATGCAATGAATTACATTTAAAAGAATATAGAAAAGGCTTAGCGAACGGCAATTATATGGATGCCGAAGCTAAGCCTTATTTTTATTCTTTAATCTTTAGTTGTGACAGGTATATTGCAAATCCTGCTGCTATCAGTATTATCATAAGTCTCAGATTTATATTTGATGCGTCGAATGTTTTGGACATTCTTGCAAGTCTGCTGACTCCGAGAATCTGATTGTCGTTTTCGGCGCTGGTCTTTTCCATTGCCTTTCCGCCTATTACAACAGTTTTTTTCTGGTTTTTCTTCTCTTTTGTCCCTTTTGGCGGTAACTTGTCATCTGTGGAGTCGTTACTTTTGCTGTTGTTGTCGTTATTGCTGTTATTGCCGTCGACAAGGACGAGTTTACCGTTTACGCATTTTACATCGTAGTACTTGGTTACGTCGTTTCCTTTCTCATCAACAATCCTGTAGCTTGTGATCTCATTTACAGATGAACCAATGCCGCTCTGACTTCCGTTGATAACTACATCTACAAGGCTGTGTCCTTTTAGGAGCGATCCGGATGTGATCTCAACGTTTTGGTTTGTTATAGTCTTTCCGGAGTAGTTCTGTACAGTAGTTCCGGCTTCAATCGTAAGATCTCTTTGTGTGACTTTAAACCTTGGTGGAGCATCGACATTTTTTACAACCTGCTCTGAGGGCATGGTAGATACTACATTTCCATTATCATCAAGTACATTTACATAAATATCTTTAGGATCGATTACTTTATTGTTGAATATGAAAGGAATGTCATATATGGCTATCTCTTTTGCTTTAACATATGCTCCGTCAATATTAACCCAATAACGGACATTGTTGTGCTCAAAATATGTTCCTGAACCGTTGCTTCCGGCATTAACTTCTTGGCATAAAAAATCACCGATTGCGTTGAAAAAAGTTGTTATATAGCGTAGGGGCGTATTGTCATCTTTGTTATTATCTGTTACCGTGATGCTGAAACCACCGATGTAGTAATCTGTGCCATCGTATACAACCTCTTTTAAGTTGCAGGTTGTTTCAATATTGATGGTTACATCGGGAATGAGATCAGATTTTTTTTCTACTGAAGAGTTTTCATCTATAGTAGTGGGCTGCTCAGTAGATGGGGTTCGCGACCTTATAACGCCATCGACATAAATTTCGTCGTAGTTGTCTGCATTGATATAATACCAGGCAATGTACTGTGTATCGGGATCAAAAGAACAATCAGCTGGAATATCCTTAGCAGTAGGGACGTTTTTTAGCAGATCGGCTATTCCATTTTGCAAGGTAATGCCGTTAATCTTGTCGATGACCTTATCCGAAACGGAAGAGGTAAAGTTGCTTCCAGTACCTTCCTGAATTGCATTAGATACCTCTATTTCAGCTATATAGTCATTTCCAGTGGAATATGCAGTTGAGCTGTCAATTTCTCCATCGAAGTTGTTAAGAATACGGAACGTAGCCGGATATAGGGGAGGCTCTTCAAAGAGTGCCTCTTCTTTTTCAAAGATTTCCTCTTCTTTTTTGACTTCACCTTCACCCGGTAGCTGTTTTGAGTCGTATATGGTTTCAAGACTATTATTCTCAGGTTCTTCTTTTAAAGTCCTTCCGTTGTTAGTATCTTCAAGGTTTTCAACCTCACTTGCGTACGTCGGAACAGAGGAACAGAAACATTCTGCAATAGCCAGTCCTGCGATCAATATGATTGATGCTATCGCAGAGATACCTCTTTTGCGCATATATGATTACTCCTGTATTTCAAATAAAAATGTTCCAAATTTAAATATTCCGCACTATAATATCATAAACCTAAACTTTTTGTAAAATATGTCGATTAATTTTATATACTGATTATTAATCCTATTCAGGGGGACAATTATAGACATGAAAAACATAAAGATAAAGGCTCTTTCGGCAATATTATCAGCAGCTGTTTTTGTGGGTGTTTCTTTTTCGGAAGCGGCATCTGTAGCGGTTTATGCTGCTGACGATCCATATACGGCATTTTCAAAAGCGACCACGGTTTACAACGGAGTTGATTACAAAGCGGAGTACAATCCTTTGTATTACTATTTGAACTACAGTGATCTGAGAAATGCGTTCGGTGCCAATCCGGACAAGCTCGTTGAGCATTGGGTTATCTTTGGCAAAAAAGAGGGAAGAGTTGCAAACAGACTTATCGGAGACAGCACGGAATTTGTCGTTCCTACAGGTGATAAAGATGTGATCGTCATTCCAAAGACCAAGCACGATAACGGAGGAATGACCTACGATCAGGAGATACAGGCGAGAAACATTGCAAAGCAGATAGCTGAAGCTATCGAAAATGCAGCTGATGCCGGAAATTCAAGTGCATCGTCGGGATCGTCTTCATCGTCCAAATCAAAATCTTCAAAGAAAAAGAATATAAAAGATGTTGAGAAAGTTGCATATGCTGCCGGAATTGTAAAGGCCTACTGTGATCTTGGTACTTACACTACAAAGGGCAGTATGTACCGCACTGCATACGGAGTTTTTATCGGAGGCGAGTATTCATGCGCGGGAGCTACAAGGGCGCTTGGATTGATCCTCGATTACCTTGGAATATCATGGGTTCATAAGAATATCAATTCATGGGAAGATCAGTGGTGCCAGGTTATCGTTGACGGCAAAGAGGGATACGGAGACGGCATTTCTGCTACAGCGGGATATGGCAAGCATCCCAATGAGGGCGGTGACGCAAAAGATGTTGTTTCATATTCAAAGATAAGATATAAATTTGAAGTGGCAACAGAGAAGCCAAAGAAGGAAAAGTAATGAAGAAGAACATGATCCAAAAAGCCACAAAGATAGCGGCGGTGATAGTTTCTTTTGCAATGGTGCTTGGGGCGACTGTCAGTGTGAGAGCCTCGGGTACTAAGGAGATTGACGCGCTCACTTTCAGTAAGAATCCGGAGATTACTACGGTTCATATCGGAAGTGATGTTACTTCTATTACATCGGACGCATTTAAAGGGCTTTTTAAACTGAGGTCGGTGACTGTGAGTGAGAATAATCCTTATTATTCATCGTTCAGTGATTGCCTCTATAACAAGAATAAAACGGTTTTGCTTTGCTTCCCGCCGGCACTTTCGGGAGCGAAGATTCCTGCGAGTGTTACTTCCATAGGAGAAAATGCTCTTTTGGGAGTGGGAACGGAGCTTAAGAATCAGATAATAGCTGTTGTAAATTCACAGGCAGGTGAGAATCTCACAGAGGATAAGATACCCGGAGAACATTTTGTTCATACGAAATACGGCCTTCGTTGGAAGGATAAAAAAGGAAATCTTATCGAGCCAAAAAGTGATATAATGAGGCTTGCGGCTTCAGTGGTCGAAGCTTGTACCGACGGCAATATGACGCAGAACCAGCAGCTTGAGAGGTGCTTTAATTACTTTATAAATGAAGTTTCCTATGAAAGAGAGATGAAAGTGCCGGTTGGGGATTGGACAAGCGACTATGCACGTCAGATTCTTTTTACCGGAAAAGGAAACTGTTATAAATACGCCGCAGCGTTTGCTTATATCGCAAGGGGGCTTGGATATGACGCAAAGGTGTGCAGCGGAACAATAGCATCTGCAAGTGGCGGAAGAACAGCACATGCGTGGACAGAAGTTAAGATCAAAGATGATTGGTATATTTTCGATACAGAGATGCAGGATGCGAAGGGGAGCGGCTATTATAAGCAGACCTATGAAAAATATCCTGCGGGACCTATTGAAAAAACATCAACTTGGACTGTATATTATCAGTAAATAAATATTTTTTGAGGGGATTTTTAGTAATGAAGAAAGTAGCAGCAACAACATTGGTATTTATGGGATTGATGGCTTGCGTCATTGTATTCAACATCATTTTATGTGTAGCGGTACCTGAGTACAAAGATTTTTTGACGGCAGCTGTTAAGGAGGAACCGGCGCCGCCTGTGGTAAAGGCAGCGACTATCGGAATTTCCCAAAAGACTGATGAACCGACAGAAAAGAAGTTGACACTTGAGGAACTTAAGGAGAAATATGATATATCCGCTTTGGCATGCAAGTCATCATGTGATGAGGATTGTGATGGAAATGCGGAGCTTACAATTGTAGACAAGACTTACCACGAAGATTGTGGAACCGGAAAAGGGTACTGGGTAATTACCTATTCTGACGGAAGTACAGTAGTTGAGTGATCATATTTGATATTTAGAGTTTTAGAAGGTGCTGACGAGATCTTGAATTAAGTCAGCATCTTTTCAATTGGAAATTTGGAGGAATATAGATAATGAGAAAGAAATTGTTTGAAGTTTTGACAGTTTCTGTATTTATAGCTGCGATTCTCGCAGGATGTTCTGAGCAAAGCATTGAAGAAGTGGAATCTGAAACGGCTGCAAGTGTTGCGTCTACAGAGGAAGAAAAAGAGATGACACCTGCCGACATGAAGGTTGGTGTGTGCATATATAAGTTTTCTGATGTTTACATGTCCTTGTTCAAGGAGGAACTTAAAAAAGATCTTGTGAAAGCAGGATTCAGAGAGGAAAACATCACTATAGTAAATGCGGCTGTAAGCCACGGATATCAGATGTTGCAGCTTAAAAAGCTTATCAATGCCGGAGTTGATATTCTGGTAGTAAATCCTGTTAATACTTATAAGACCGCAGAAGTTACAGATCTTGCGATGGATGCGGGAGTTCCGCTTGTATACGTAAATCGCGAGCCTGATGCTGCAGATGAGATAAGGTGGGAAAATGACAATCTGTCTGTTACCTATATTGGATGCGACGCAAGGCAGGCGGGAGCTATTCAGGGAAAGATCATATCCGATCTTGGATTTGAAAATGTCGACAAGAACGGCGATGGTGTTCTTCAGTATTTTATGGTTAAAGGAGAAAAAGACAACGCTGATACCTATTTTAGGACCAGATACTCTGTGGATGCGTTGAAAAATGCGGGATGGAATGTTGAACAACTCGCAGATGGCAATGGCAACTGGGATAAGAATGTTTCTGAATTTGTTGTTACAAAGGCTCTTGAGGAAAATCCTGCCCCTGAGGTTATTTTCTGTAACAATGATACAATGGCAATCGGAGCGCTGGAAGCTGTGAGTAAGGCAGGGCTTGTAGCAGGACAGGATGTGCAGATCGTCGGCGCTGATGCTTTTGAAGGTGCACTGGAGAACATACTTGCCGGCAAGATCGCGGGAACCGTATTCAACAACTATGTCGAGCAGGCGCGCCTTACAACGGGTACAATTCTTTCATACATGAAGAAGCAGAATGTAGCGCATTTTTACGGGAGTGATTACGTGAAAGTCACAAAAGAAAATGCTGAGACCATACTTGGTATTATCAGAGATGGTGAAAAAACATCCGAGGATGAAGAAATCCAGACGGAATGGGCACAGTGACGGTTTAATATTTTTTTTAGTATTGGTTTTGACGGTTTATAGTATTATATTAATACCCCTTTTTCGGAGAGGCGAATGGAGGTATTATGCACGAAACAACTCAAATTACGTATGGGTTGGGCGCAGTGAATATTATCCTTAATTCAGAAAGTCAGATCGTACAAGATGATCCGACCTTTCGCTTTACAGACTACGATCAATTACTGTGTTCCTGCTTTACGCCAAAAGAATTAGAACAAATAGCGCAAGGCGATTTCGCTGAACTAACTTTCAATCTGATCTTGAAAGATCCGCTTAGCAGTGATCTTGTTGGTAGCCCGCTGTCTGAATTGGAGAAGATTCCCGGCAGAATATTCGGAGAATACAACGAAGGCGTTTATATAAGTCTTGATGCGTACAAATCACTTGGAAATAAAGAACAGTCTGAACTTGAGATGTTCTATGAAAAGATAGATCTGCAACTTGATATTCCCGTATCGCTCGTAAAAGACAACAGAGAATACTACTTATATACCGATATTATGGGAAGCACAGAATTGTTCGAAGACATTGATAAAGAGATAGGGACGTTATCCGTAAACACAAGTGCAATGGGCACAAGCTTGCTTTTATACAGGGATATGCCACATATTTCTAATGCAAAAGCCAGCTATGGTCATGTCGATCAACCCCAGTATTTATGCGTGATTGGCATAATCGCACTCATCCTGTTATGGAAAAAAATTGATCTTTTACATAAAAAAGAATAAAAAACCTGTTGCTTTTCTCAAAATGACGTTATATAATGGAGAACGTCGTCGGGGTGTGGCTCAGTTGGTAGAGCACTATCTTAGGGAGGTAGGGGCCGCGTGTTCGAATCACGTCACTCCGATTGAATATTAGAACCGCAAATGTAGATTTTATCTATATTTGCGGTTTTTGTTTTGTGTGAAAAAAGTGGTTCCTAAGTGGTTCTTAAAAATGGCGTGGCCATGCGGGGGATTCAAACACCTGTTATTTTGGTAGCTTATTTATCTGAGATGCCATGTTCTTTAAGAAGAGCTTTAAGGCGTTCATTTTCATCATTGAGATCGTTGTTCTCGCCTATAAGGTTTGAGTTTTTGCCTTTGAGGCTTGAGTTTTCATTCTCGAGATTATCTATTATAGGCTGCATTTCTTTCTTGGTATCAATGACACCGTAGGAGTATTGAGAGTTCATCATTTCTCTGTAGCGTCGCTGACCTTCCAAGAGTTCTTTTGCCTGATTGTCATAATTGAGTTCAAAAATCATAGTTCCGACCTCCTTGATAGAGGGATTATCTTTTGCTAGGGTCTTGAATTCTTCCCAAGTTGTAGCTTTAAAAAGTTCTGCCCAGTACACAAGATTATTATCGATATCTTTTTGCGTTGCTAATTCTGTGTGGTTTAATTGTAGCACGTTTATACCTATTTTATCAGTATACAATGTATGATTTTCTGTATTGATAAGTTTATATTTTGCATAGAACTCAGGAAGTGCATTAGGTATCAAATTCCTGTCAGTTATGCAGTATAAAGTGGTTGGTTTAAGCAGAGCGTAGTTTTCACTTTTACCTATACTATCGTAGGCTCTGCATAGATACAGAATTGAACGAGGAATCCAGTTTTGATCGGGATAAACCTGCAGCTCGATGTTCATTATCTCGTCGTTGTTTAACGTGAGTTTTAAATCCATTATGGTTTCTTTGGCTGCATTGTTTAGGTCGATGGGATTTTCGACGCGGAGTTCTTTGACGTCTGAAGGTGATATGCCTTTCAAAGCGCATA
Source organism: Butyrivibrio sp. (assembly GCA_017620235.1). Classification (GTDB taxonomy): domain Bacteria; phylum Bacillota; class Clostridia; order Lachnospirales; family Lachnospiraceae; genus Butyrivibrio. Next base: position 9,152 of record JAFZQT010000071.1, read on the forward strand.
CAAGTCCTGTAAGAGCAGCATTTGATCTTTGCATTACATAACGGAACATGATGTCACTTTTTAGAGTGAATTCGATTATACCAGTAGCGGTTTCGTAAGATAATGCAGGTTTGTTTTCAGTTTTTGTTGACATAAAAAATCCTTTCTGAATGATGCTATGAAAGCATAACAAATGATAAAAATATAGATGGCATTAAGCCGTAGAAGTCAGCTGAAATTCTCATGAATGAAATGCTGACAAAGACTATGTTATCAGAAAAATCTTAAGATTTACCGTCGAAATTTCTTAAGATTTTTGGTAGAGGATGTGCCTATGTGTACATAAGCTTTTTTATTCTAAGCTTTGTCATGCTGTTTCCGTTTCTTAGTGATTTTGCAATTATTATGTCTTACAAAAGATTAATATATCGATAATCATTGCTTTATAATTTGATGATAAAATACAAATGGTATTATTGACATTTGGGGCTTATATTGTTATCGATGTTGAAAATGAAACTGAATATATTTTTTGAAAGGATTATGTTATGGCAATCAAAATAGTTGGAAAATGCTCTAGCTGTGGTGCAGACGTAAAACTGGATGAAAATCAGGAAAAAGGATATTGTCAGTATTGTGGAGCAGAATACGTTGTTGACAATAGGGGACAATCATTTTCAGAAGCTGCTTTCTCATATTTGAATAAAGCAGGGAAAAGACATCAAGAAAATAGTAAGAGAAGAATGGATATGCTTACTCAAGCTGGTAAACAGGTTCTTGAAGTTATGGAACAGCGAAGAATACGCAAAGAAACTGAAAGGAAAAGAGCTCTAATTGTTGGAAGTGTGCTGTTAGGTGCTGGTGTCGTTATTAGTTTGATAATGGCTGCTGTGACAGAGAAAGGTTCAAATGTTAGTCAAAATGATGGCGCACAGGTAGCTATAATAGATGCTGTTGAAAAGCAAGTTGATGAAGAATCAATTAAAAGCGAAGAAGTTACTGCAAATGAAGTGGCATCTGATGTACAAACTCGTAAGGATATAAATCGCTTTTCAGCAAGTTTGAATTCAAGAGAGCATGTAGGTGAGTTTTCATTTTCGGTACCGTTATATTTTAAAGCGGATACGGTCGAGCCTGATATGTATAGAGCATATGCTGAAACAGGTGAAAAAGTAGTTATGCTACTAGTGCAGTTGCTTGAAGATGATGAAAAAGTTAGTGAAGAATGGCTGGATGATGCAGAAGATACGAGACTTTTTGCTGAGAGTTATCTTTCTAGTTTTGAAAAAGCTAATATTGTGAGTGAAGGTAAGCGTTCTGTCGGTGGTAGGGCGGGATATAAATTTGATTATACTTTTGAAGTAAAGGGAATTCCTAGCACAGGTTATTCGTTCATATTTCCATCGATAGAAGATAATTGTTGGGTTATTGCCGGACTAGCCGAATCTAATTATGCTGATTATGAGTATTATGGCGATTTTGAAAAGATATTAGCATCATTTACAGAATTAACTGATGTTGAAGAGACTGGTGAAGATAGTAATGTTACTGCTGAAACAGAAGGAATACAGCCAACTTATGATAAGGAATATGCATTAAGAGCTTTTCAGGTGGTGTTGACAAACTATTATTCTGCTGATGTATTTAAAGCTGATGGTTATACAGTTGATAAGAAAAAGTTTCATAAGTATTCTGATACAAGTGCTGATTTTTATTTTATAGTAACATCTGGTGGGAACTGGAAGTTGATTGATGAGAATACGTGGGAAGGTACTGGTATCTGTTTCAAACCAAATTCTGGAAGCGGAGTAGTAAACAACGCTTCTTGCCGAGTGAATTTTGATGGATCCAATTATGTTGTATCGCAGATGCGAGGATGTTATGCTATTCCCGGTCATGAGGCCGATGTGGCAAGCTTTGCAGATATTGAAAGTGAATCTAGTACAGCTGTATATCTCAAGGTATCGCCGGCACTAGTTGAATGAAAAAATCAAAATGTGACTAATTTGAGCACTTCTGAGCTCCTTAGTCACATTTTTTCTTGAAAATAGATGTATTTGAAGCTTTTGCTGCAGAAATGAAGAAAGAATTTTGACTATAACAAATGATATCAAACGTATTAGGCACTGCGCCCTTGGAAATCAGGGGAAAAGTGTGACTAATTCGATATGTTTTTTCTCTATTAGTCAAAAAATGGATTTTGCGATCGAATCGCGCTAAAAATCCCACCAAAATATGATAAACTACACTTTAGTACATCGTTTCTTGATTGACTTGAACCAGCCAAAGCAGATGCACTAAAATCACAGCGAATGGAGAAGAGCGTGGAAGAGAAGCAGCACAAGAGAAGAGTTCGTTATTCCGGAAAATATCCCAAGAAGTTTGAAGAAAAGTATAAAGAGCACGATCCTGAAAAGTACAAGGATGTGGTGGAGCATGTCATAGCAAAGGGCTCTACGCCTGCGGGGATGCATATTTCCATTATGGTAAAAGAGATACTGGATTTTTTGCAGATAAAGCCGGGGCAGCAGGGACTTGACTGTACGCTCGGGTATGGCGGACATACTTCGAAGATGCTTGAGAAGCTGCAGGGAGAGGGCTGTATCTATGGACTTGATATCGATCCGATAGAATCGAAGAAGACTGTGGAGAGGCTTAGAAATGCAGGATATGGCGAGGATATATTCAAGTTCAGGCAGATGAACTTTGAGAACATAGATAAAGTGTGCGAAGAAGCGGGAAAGTTCGACTTTGTGCTGGCTGACCTTGGCGTGTCTTCTATGCAGATAGACAATCCCGAGAGAGGCTTCTCTTATAAGATTGACGGACCGCTTGACCTAAGGCTTAATCCCGACAGCGGGGAATCGGCAGCAGAGCGCCTTCACAATATAACCAAAGAGGAATTTGTGGGGATGCTTGTAGAAAATTCCGATGAGCTGTATGCGGAAGAAATCGCGGAAAAGGTCTTTTCACTTATGAAAAAAGGAAATCCGATGGATACGACGACTGCTCTTAGAGAGGCGATAGAAGCAGCACTATGGAAGGTTCCCAAAGAAGAAAAGGCGGTAACTATAAAAAAGAGCTGCGCCAGAGTTTTTCAGGCGCTTAGGATAGATGTAAACAGTGAATTTGAAGTGCTGTACGCATTTCTTGATAAGCTACCTTCGATACTCAAAGAGGGCGGAAGAGCGGCAATACTTACATTCCATTCGGGCGAGGACAGGCTTGTTAAGAAGTCTTTTAAAGAGCTTAAAAAAGCCGGCGTATACAGCGAAATATCGGAAGAAGTGATAAGACCATCAGCGGAGGAGTGTAGGTTAAATCCCAGAAGCAAATCTACCAAGATGAGATGGGCTATAAAAAACTGATCATGGAGAAAAGGCAGAATGACTAGAAAAATTCTCATAACAAATGATGACGGAATAAAATCGGAGGGATTGTACAGACTCGTAAAAGAGGCTGTTAAATTCGGGGAAGTTTGGATCGTTGCTCCCGAGAGTGAGAGGAGTGCAGCGTCTCACAGCATTACACTTAGGCATGAGATAGACATTTTTCCTGTCGAATATGAGGTAGAGGGCGGTTATGACGTTCATGCATATTCGTGTAGCGGAACGCCGGGAGATTGCGTGAGGCTTGGATGCACGACAATAGTTCCTGACGGACCTACGGTGGTGCTTTGCGGAATAAACTTTGGATACAATGTTGCATCGGATATTCAGTATTCGGCTACGTGCGGATCTGCTTTTGAAGCGGAGTTTCAGGGCGTTCCTGCGATAGCTTTTTCCGAAGGTGCGGGCAAATGCCATGAGGTCTCCGACAAGTACCTTTATGAGATAATGGAAAAGCTCATAGATACTGAATTTGTTCCGGGTAAGATCTATAACGTAAACTTCCCGTTCTGTCCGCTTTCTGATTGCAAAGGCGTTCTCTACGACAGAGAAGTGTCCAGAGGAATGGTGTATAAAGACGGATACAAAGAAGTTGAGAAGCTTGAGAACGGCGGAGCAAGATACATGGTTGACGGTGTCTTTACTCCCGAAGCGGAAGACGGCACGGACTATAGGGCTGTTCTTGATAACTATGTGTCTGTCGGAACGGTTCAGAATGTAGGAAATATTTGATCGCACAGTTTATGTTTTTTGCTGGAATATATTATCAGAATATTATAAAATTTATTATATGAATACTGATAAAATCTTTGGTAGAAATGCATATTTTTACGATAAAAAATTAGATTCTGAAGAGCTTTTGAAGCTCATTTCATACGGCGTGCAGCAGGATGATAACGGGTATATTTTCCTCGATACGGATGGAAAGTGCGTCTACGCAAACAGAAGAGCTTACAGCATGTTCTATGTTATGGAAGATCTGGAGCTTTTGTATGCGTCGTTCGATGCATGGAGGACAAAACTCGGTATAGAAGCGGATGCTACGACGTGGTGCAGGGTCTTTGCTTCTGCGGGAAAAGAGCGACTTTATCGTGTGAGATTTAGAAGAGTGCACGATGAGAGCGGCAAGATTATCGGAAGTGTCTATTCTATCCAGAATGTTTCCGATTCGCTGGAGGGCGAGAATGGCGAGAAGTACAAACTCACCCATGACGATCTTACGCAGCTCTATAATAAAGAGGGATTTTTCGCTGCTGTACGTAGTCTTTTGCAGACATCCCCCGAAGACAGGCGCTATGTGCTTGTTTATTCCAATATAAGAGATTTCAAACTTATAAATCAGCTTTTTGGTATAGATAAAGGAAATGACATTCTTGTAAATATCGCGGATGCAATATCTCAGCGAGTCAGAGAAGAAGATGTGTACGGAAGGATAAACGGCGATCAGTTTGCGCTCTGCCTGCCTAAGGAGAGATTCGACGAGGCAAGTTTTAAGAGCGCTGTAAAAGAGGTTACTAACCGCCTTACGAGTACATCCTATTCAGTGCATATCCAGCTTGGCGTGTACGAGATAAGGGACAAGGATATGGATATTTCCCTTATGTGCGACAGGGCATACATGGCGTGCAAGTCGATAACCAAGGACGGCGTGTGCGAGATAGCGTGGTATAGCGATGATATGCTTATCAACGCTCTTTTGGAAAAAGAAATCCTTTCAAGCTTTGATTTTGCTATCATAAACAGACAGTTCGGAATCTACCTTCAGCCGCAGGTTTACGCCGATGGCAGATTGTTTGGAGCCGAGGCTCTTGCGAGATGGATCCACCCTGAAAACGGTATCATCCAGCCCGGAGTATTCATAACTGTTTTGGAGAAAGCAGATCTTATCTATAAGCTTGACAGATATATCTGGGAGCTTGCGGCAAAGCAGCTTGATTACTGGAAGGGTACTCCGATGGAGGGCGTTTCTATATCGGTGAATGTTTCGCCCAAGGACCTTTATTATATCGATATCAGGGAAGAGTTCAATAATCTGGTAAAAGAATATGATATCAATCCCAGAAATTTCAATATAGAAATCACGGAGACCGCTGTAACTACCGATGTTTCCAAGTGTGCCAATCTTATTCTGGGGCTTCAGCAAGATGGATTTGTGGTTGAGATTGATGATTTTGGAAGCGGGTATTCATCTCTTAATATGCTCAAGGACATAAATGCCAATATTCTCAAGATTGATATGGGCTTTTTGAGAAAGACTGAGAATCAGAACAGGGCAAAAGTTATTCTAAACTACACGATTGATATGGCTCACGAACTCGGAATGGGCGTTATTACGGAAGGTGTTGAAACACAGGAACAGCTTGAGTTTCTTAAAGAGCTTGGATGCGAGATGTTCCAGGGGTACTATTTCGACATGCCCATGCCGGTCGATGAGTTTGAAAAGAAATTTGAAGAAAAATATAAACATATGTAGAAAGCTAAAGGTATACGCGCAAGGCGCCGGTTGTTAATTCAATCGGCGTTTTATTTTTTTGCAAAAAATGTTGACATATTACGACTGACGTAGTATAAATAGTATGACAGTCGTAGTACGTGTAACATAGTATGACAGGCGTAACAAAAATTTACGAAAGGATTTTTCTGAAAATGAAAAGAGGGAAACATGATATGAAGAAAGGAATGCGAGGTTTCGCGGTCGGAATGACTATTGCATCTGTTCTTGGTTTTTCATTTTACGGAATAGATGTCCGGGCTGAAGGAACGGACAGTAAAGGTAAAAACGATACCAAAACTGAGGTGTCATCAGATATACGTCCGCAGGATGATTTTTATGGATATGTAAATGCAGATATCCTTAGGAAGGCGGATATCGATCCTAAGTACGGATTTGGTTCATTTGATGAATGTAATATGATCACAGATCAAAAGCTATTTGCAATTATCGATGAGATAAAAAGTAAAACAGATTACACATCGCAGGATGAGAACATGATCGCTGATTATTATGATCAGATAGTGTCTTATGATGCAGCCAAAAGCGATGCTGATAAGGATCTTGAAAATGTAAGAAAAGAGATTGAAGGAGTAAGCAGTAAACGGGAATATATGGAACTGCTCGGTAAGTATAAAAGGCTTTATGGAATGAGTCCTATACTTAATTTTGATATTTCAGGCGGCATGATAAGAGCCGATGAATATGGTTTTGAGTTTGATGGCCTTAAAGCAATCTTTGGAAAAAGCAATAAAGAAATTGCGGAATCTCTGGAGGGAAGAACAGCGATCAGAGATCATGCAAAAGAAGTTCTTGTGGGACTTGGAACCGAAAAGAAAAAAGCAGAAAAAATTGCAGACAGTTTTGCGGCTTTGGCTGTGGATATAGCATATAAAAGTAAAGATATGAAATATGATTTTTCTACTGTGACGGCGCTGAATGCTAAGGATATGGAAAATCTTAAGTTTGATATCAAAAGCTTTGAAAAGGGCATGCAGATTGAAAATCCATACGGTTATTGGACTGTTTTGCAAAAGGAGCAGTTTGCATATATTGCCGAAAAGCTTGATGACGAGAATAACCTTGAGGCATTTAAAGCGTGGTTGCTTATTGAATATATAGATAAATATAACAACTTCTTATCTGATAAATACAAGACTTTGAAAGCTACATACGGAGAAGAAACAGAAAACTTGGACATGCAGGCAAAGATAAGGATAATGACAGATCTTCCGGATAATATTGGAAGGTTATATTCAGAAAAGTATTATCCTGAATCAAAGGATCAGAAAGTAAAAGAAATGTGTGAGGACATCAAGAACTCATACAGAGAATTGATAGGTAAAGCGGATTGGCTTACGGAAGACGGAAGAGCCAAACTTCTCAATAAGCTTGAAGCTATTGAATTCACAACCGGTGGTAATTATACGGAAATAGCTATCAGTACAGACAATATTATCGGAAAAGATTTTTATGATACATATAAGAATCTTCAGAGTTTTGCAACTGAGAATGCCAAAGAATTGATAAAGAGCCCAAGACCAAAGAGTGGTGGACTTATGCAGCCTCAGACAGTTAATGCATGTTTTATGGTGGACAATATGGTGGTTATGACAGGCGGTATTACCGAAGGAACGTTCTTTAACGAGAATAACAGTGAGTACAGCAATCTCGGAAGACTTGGAATGGTTATAGCCCATGAGGTTGGTCATGCATTTGATTCCAATTGTATTAAATGGGATGATAAAGGAAATTATAACCCGGAATGGCTCAATGAAACAGACAGACAAGCGTTAAAGGTCAGAGCGGATAAGTGTATTGATTATTATAATAACCGCACGATCATGGATGTATATCATGTGGACGGAGAACAGACTCTTGGTGAAAATTATGCAGATCTAGGTGCTATTGAGTGTATTACCAATATTGCAAAAGAGAAAAAAGACTATATTGAAATGTATGAAGGATTTGCAGAGATATGGCGAGGAATCCGTAGTGATATAGATGGAATCAAGCAGCTTCGTACTGATGAGCACAGTCCTGCGCCTGTAAGGGTGAATGGACCTCTGAGTTCTTGCGAGAAATTCTATGAAGTCTATGACGTAAAAGAAGGAGACGGTATGTATGTCGCTCCTGAGAAGAGAGTCGAAAGGTGGTAATATGGGAGTTATTTTAAAACATACATTCAGGAATATATTTGCTAAACCACTTATGACAATATTTCTTGTGGTTAGTATTACGATATGTGCTTTTGCGGGTATGCTCGCTTTTGATATGAGTAACAGTTTGGAAAGCATCTTTTTGGGAATGTTTAATACGGTTGCGGGAACAGCGAATGTAATTGTTTCTTCGCATGAGAATATAGAGGAAACAGATTTTGAAGGGCTTTCCGATTTTGAGGCGGCATATGTTTCAATAAAAGATTCAGGTGTTAAAGTTCGCAATGACCAGATGTACGCATATTACAATCAGAAACAGCTCAATATATCAGGTGTGGATGTAGAGAGCGCTTCTAAGATGCAACTTATTCCGAAAGATGTTGTACTTGGTGCGGATGAGATTATCGTTGATGAAGTTATGGCTAAAGAGCTTGGCCTTAAAGAAGGAGATACGTTTAAAGTTTACGGTGACAACTATGCTGTTGTTGAGTTTAAGATCAAGAAGATAGCAAGTTCGAGAGGCCTTCTTTTTACAGAGTATTCAGCGGTTGTTTCGGATGAAGGAATGGCAAGGCTTTGCTATAACGGTATACCGAAGCATGAAAGTGTTTATGTTAGGGTTTTGGATAAATCAAAGGTCAGCGAATTTTGTGACAAGCTGGAAGATAGATTCCCTAATTTCGATGTAATGGATCTGCTGGGAAGTAAAATGACGCAGGATCAGATAAATATGTTCAGCAATATCTTTAAAATACTGTTCCTTATAACACTTTTACTTGTAATCTTTGTGACAGTCACACTTTCGGAAAGAATAATGCGCGACAGAATGTCAACAATCGGAACGCTGAGAAGCCTTGGAGTATCACCGAATATTACGGCACGAATCATACTTATTGAAAATATGTTTTATGGATTATTCGGTGGATTGATCGGAACAGGACTTTATACTGCTTCAAGAGATTTCATGTTTAATTCCATTTTTTCACCTAGGGTGAATAATGTGGAGATGACTGTTGAGCTGGGAGATGTATCGATTCCGGTTATGATCGCGGTAATTATTGGAGCGATGATTGTCGAAATGCTCTGCCCGCTCAGAGAACTTCTCAAATCTACCAATACTGCTATCAGAGATATTATTTTTGACAATAAGGATACTGAATACAAATATAAAAAGAAGAATAAAGTTATAGCGATCATTTGTGCTGTTTTGGCCGGAGTTATGACTGTCTTGGCGTTTACGGTATTAAAGGATAATGCAATTCCCGGTGTTTTGGGATTCATATTTTTGGTGCTTTCTCTTTTCTGCGGATATCCGTTTATACTTAGAATGGCGTCAAATAAGATTGAAAAGGCCGGCTGGAAGAGTGGTAATCCGGTACTTGGATTGGCTGCTACAAACTTAAGAACCAATAAGACTTCGATTGGAAGCTCAAAACTTGCTTTTATCGCAACAAGTTTATGCCTGATACTGTTTATGTTCATTTCTTCAATGATAAAAGATGTGAAAACACCTCCGGCGGATGCGGATGTAATCATCGAAGGCCTTACTGAAAGCACTGAAATGTATGATTATATCAAAACATTAGATGGAGTAAGTAAAGTTGAATTTGATTATTCAAGAGATGACAGAATACTTGTAGGAAAAGAGAAGATAGGAGATTATCTTGAGAATAAGTACAATAAAAAGTTTGAGGATGAGTTTACCAATATAAACATATTTGGAACCGAAGGTAATCCGGAACTTAATCGCGGTTATAAAGGTCTTCCCGATGTGATAAGCGGTGATGAAATATATATAGCAAAAAAAATAGCAAAGGAACTAGATCTTAAAGTTGGAGACAGTGCGGATATATTATTTGATGCAGAGGGCATAGTACCGTACAGAGGAACTTTTAAGATTGCCGGAATTATTGATTCAGGTAGGGCAGACAGTTCTAATAAAACAATCGTGATACCTCTGGAATTGTATAAGCAGATTTACTTTGACAGACCGAGAAAGGCCTATGTGAAAACAGATAATCCTGAAAAAACGGTTGAACTTATTAAGAGCTATTCATCCAGCTTGATAGATAAAGTAAATACTATGGATGATCATATAAAAGAGAATATGGAACTGCAAAGCGGTTTGTTGGCAGTACTCTACATGATAATGGCTGTGGGAACATCGCTTTCACTTATTGGTATATATTGCAATCAGATTGTGGGATTTGAGAGCAGAAAGAGAGAAAGTGCAGTTCTTGTATCAACCGCTATGAGTAAGGATAAACTTGTTAAGTTGTTCTTTGGAGAGACTGTGTTATCGGGACTTATAGCAATCGGTTTTGGAATGATCATAGGATTTGTGGAAGCGTTGATTCTTTTTAAAGCTTTGAAGGCAATATGGGAAATGGATCTGTTTATTACTGCAGGACAGATCGTTGCATTCATGGTGATTATGTTTTTTACATTTAGTATCACAATCATAAAGACGGTACGGGATATAAAGAAGATGAAGATTGCAGAACAGTTAAAGTATGAATAGGAGAGCATAAAAAATGGAAAATATAATCGAAGTAAAAGATGTAAAAAAAGAGTTTGGATCGGCAAAGACTTTCAGTACAAAGGTGCTGGACGGTGTTGATATGAATGTAAAAGAAGGAGAATTCGTGTCCCTTATGGGAGCTTCGGGAAGCGGCAAATCAACCCTCCTCTATCTGATCGGCGGTCTTGACAGAGATTTTACCGGAGATATCTCAGTATGCGGAAAGAATATATCGAAAATTAGTGAAAAAGAGCTCTCTGAGATCAGGCTTAATGATATTGGATTTATCTTCCAGTTCTATAACCTTGTACAGAATCTCAATGTCGAAGATAATATAATGCTTCCGCAGCTTGTTGCAGGAAAGAGCAGGGCAAGCCTTAAGAGGAAACTTGATGACATTCTGAAGATTGTAGGCCTTACGGAAAAGAGAAAACAATATCCGTCCAAACTTTCCGGTGGACAGCAGCAGAGAGTTGCCATAGCAAGAGCTGTAATGGGCGATCCTAAACTGATTCTTGCAGACGAGGCAACCGGAAATCTTGATAAGAAATCCGGTGATGAGATCATGGAGCTGTTCAGAAAAATTAATAAAGAAAAAGGAATCAGCATTCTTCAGGTCACTCACTCTGAGAAGTGTGCGGAGTATGGAGACAGGACAGTGTGGCTCGATTCAGGTAAGACTATACAGAATGATGAAGCTATTTAAATTTACAGCTTGCAAACATATTACGGACCGCAGCGAGGTACTCACCCTTGCTGCGGGCTTTTCTTATTGCTTTCAGATATTTGTCGCAGTTTTCAAAGTGGGTATGAATGAATGCCCAGTGTTCAAGGAGCTTAAAGATAACGTTTCGCTCTTCGGGTATATATTCCTCATATCCTGCGTAGAGTTTTGTGAGGTATTCTTTTAACTCGGGCGCGGCAAGCGCTTCTTTGCCTGCGAGTTCTCTTGCAAGTGCGGGATTTTCGAGAAGCCCTCTGCCAAGCATCATAGAACTTACTTCATTGGCGATGCCTTCCTTTTCAAGTAGAGTAATAGTGCTTTCGTAATCTTTTTTGGAAAAAATGTTTCCGTTGTAGCATATAAGAGCCTTGCCGCCACATTCTCTGTATCTTTTTACACTGTTGCAGAATGCATCAAGACGGGGAGAGTTTTTGTAAAAGTCATCCTTAACTCTGGCATGTACGGTCATTTCACTGATCGGGTATTTGGCATATATCTCCATGAGCTTTAAGGCTTCGTTTTCATCGGTTACGCCAAGCCTTGTCTTTATGGAAATATCTATATCTTTTAATTCATCTGTCTTTTCTTTTGCCTCAAATATCTCAGACAACATAGAGTCAAGATAATCGGGATCGGACAAAAGACCTGCTCCCTTGTGCCTGTTGACGACAGTTGAAGCGGGACAGCCGAGATTGAGGTTGAGCTCTTTGTATCCAAGCTGCGCGATCTCTTTTGCTGCCCAAAGAAATGTTTCTGAGTTTCCTGACATTATCTGAACGACTAAAGAAGTGTCGTTATCTTTGGCGAAAGGTTCGTTATGAATGGGGAGAATGTCGTTCTTTTCCCTGTTCTTAAAGTGCTTACTCTTTGCTGCGGTTACAAAAGGGGAGTAGTACTTGGAAATGTCTGCTCCGAACATATCTTTATGGATGTTCCTGAGCGGATACATCGTTATACTCTCCATTGGTGCAAAATAAAAATTCATTGATATTCTCCTAAACAATTCCTAATTTCCCGATTATTATGGTATTATATGATGTAAGCGTCAAGCAAATAATATCAATTCGGAGAATTGCTATGGATTACAATTACAAGTATGACAAGAATAATATGAAAGACGGCATCGGAGAGATCGTAAATCTGATCCTTAAAGATTATGGAAACGGCAGAGATATTGACAATATGGATATTTACAACCAGCCTGACAGAGATGCTGTAAAAGATATTGTCATAAAGCTCATAAGAATAATCTATCCCGGATATTACAGGGACAAGGTTTACAAGAGCTACAGTGATGCGAACAGGATCGCTATCGTCATTGAGGATGTTATCTATAACATGAACAAGCAGATAGCCATAGCGTTCAGACATAGTGACAGCTACAAAGATGCGAGTGATGAAACTCTTGAGTGTGGTGCGAGAAAGATCACACATGAGTTTTTTGAAAAGATACCCAAGATAAGGGAGTATCTTGATACTGACGTGCAGGCTTGCTATACGGGAGACCCTGCGGCTTACAGTAAGGAAGAGATAATTCTTTCGTATCCCGGACTTTTTGCTACATCGATCAACAGGATCGCACACGAATTATATCTTCTTAAGGTGCCGCTTATTCCCAGAATGATGACGGAGTATGCACATTCCAAGACAGGAATAGATATTCATCCAGGTGCTACGATCGGCAAGTATTTCATGATCGATCACGGAACAGGTATTGTAATAGGAGAAACTTCCATCATCGGCGAGCATGTTAAGATGTATCAGGGAGTTACCATTGGCGGATTGTCAACACGTGGAGGACAGGCGCTCAAGGGAGTAAAGAGACACCCTACGATTGAGAATGATGTTACAATTTACGCCGGAGCTTCAATACTCGGAGGCGATACAATAATCGGAGAGGGAAGCGTTATCGGTGCTAACGCATTTATCACGGCTTCCGTGCCCGCAAATAGCAGGATTAGCATGAAAAATTCGTGAAGATCCGTACAGTTGTTACATGATAAGACTTTTTATTAAATAAGATTTTCACCCTGTGATCCACTTACCCCGAATAGGGATAAACGTAGATACCATCGGGGTGGAGGTCTTATTTTTTTATAAAAAAGTATTGAATTGTTACATCAAGAGTGATAATATTTTAATAAATGTTAATAAAGTATTTCGAATGGGTATGCAGTACTATGCCAATGAGGAATGTTTATTTGTTCGAAAGGGGTGATCAATGAGAAAGAAAGTAATTTGATTTTATGAACACAAGAACAAAGTCAGCGTTGAAAATTTTTTTACTTTTTTTTATTTTGCTCTAAAGGAAATAAAGAAAGCATCCGATAAAGGAAATAGCAAGTAGTCTAATTGGATTTTTCTTCTTTAGAGCATGGAAAGGCTCGCTTATCACAGTACACGGATGTACACGGAGAAGAGTAGTCGTTGTTTTCATATAAGGCAACGGGACTTGGAGGTATGTGTTCTATGATGAGATCACTTTGGTCAGGTGTTTCCGGACTAACAACCCATCAAATGGAAATGGATGTAATTGGTAATAATATTGCCAATGTTAATACGACAGCATATAAATCACAGGCAACGGGATTTTCAGACGTTCTTTATCAAACTGTTAAGAACGGAACCGGAGCAGGAGATAACGTTGCAACTACAAATGCTGCGCAGATAGGACTGGGATCGAAGGTTTCCTCAATTTATACAAACATCTCGAAGTCGGGCTCTATGCAGGCGACGGGAAATGCCTTCGATATGATGATCACGGGAGATTCCTTTTTTGTAATAAGTCCTGACAGCCAGACCAGAAACTTTAGCCGAGACGGAGCGTTTACGATCGATGCGCAGGGAAGTCTCGTAACCCAGAATAACGGATATTACGTATTGGGTGTTATGGGTGACGGCGGTATTACACCGGGAGCAAATGTGACGAGACTTGATCTTATAACAGATGCAACAAAGACAATAGGCGGAACAGCAACATCCGCATCATATTTCAGAGGGAATATTGATAGTCTTGACGGCTCTTTCAATGAGGTAGACGGCAAGAGTCTCAGACTTGAAGTATTCGGCAATGATGGAAGAACTTATACTCTTAAGTTCAAACTGACAAATGGAGGGGACGACGCAGACAATACTTATTCACTTTCTCTTTCATCAGTTCAGGACGAAGAGGGTAATCTTCTTCAAAACACTACAGATACCAATATCAATCTTGTTTACAGCAAGGGTTCAGGAAAGCTTATAGATGCGGGGGGCAATGAAAACGGAATAGTTACCATGTCATTCGGAGGCGGAGCTTCGATGATAGGACCTCTCAATATAGACTTTTCAAATACGACAAATTATGCAGGCACAACTGCATCTCACAGTTCTTCGATATATGCTTATAAGGGAGATGTGAGAGGGTTAAATGTCGGATATGCAAACGGAACAATGACCGGTATGTCTATTACAGACAACGGATCGGTGTTTGCTAAGTATTCCAACGGACAGACCGTAAAGATCGCACAGATAGCTGTTGCGGAATTCAACAATGCCATGGGACTTGAAAAGGTTGGCGATAACCTTTATGCGGAATCTCTTAATTCAGGAGAAGCGCAGATCATGGATGTCACTGCCGACGGAGGGTATATGACATCCGGAGTGCTCGAATCAAGTAACGTAGATTTATCGAAAGAGTTTACTGATATGATCACTACACAGAGAGGTTTCCAGGCAAACAGCCGTGTGATCACAACATCTGATGAGATGCTTCAAATTCTCAGAGGTCTGAAACGGTAAATTGGAAACTAAGAACTTTTTTTGCGAAAATGAAATTTTGTAACACAGGGCTGAGCTTAGGTTCAGCCCTTCTTTTATGGAAACTGTGTTTTTTTTGTGAAAAAGTTGTTGCGTTTTAAATTCCGATGGGGTATATTCATCTTACGAGATGACGAAATATAGTTTTTTGTAATAATTTTTTTGTGTAAGCGCTTTCGTTATAACGTGTTTAACTTAGCAAAATAAAGGGCAAAGCCGCTGGAAGGCGGTGACGCAAAACTAGAGGGTCTCAATCACGTATGTGACAGACAGCCAGTTGCTGGCGCTGGGTTAATAGCGCCAAGATGAAGACCGAGCTGCGCTTTTACAGACGGTCTAATTTTATGCAAGTTACGGTACGAGACATGTTCATGGATGAACCATCGTGGATTATTTTCGATGCGTACTAAGGAAACGTAATTTCATCGACACTGACCTCTAGAGTTTTGCGGTTACCTGTGAATTTTTAAATCATTTAAGGTATCATGCGAAGACCGTTGAGGGGTTGGATGCACGATATCTTAATTTATTATATTTATTACGTTGTAACCGATAACTTGTATGAGATTCCTCAACAATAGCAAGAGTATAGGGACAGAGAATGGCAGAGGTCAATTTAAAGAAATTAAGCAGAGCGGAACTTTTGGAAATGATGATCAACTTTTCGGAAGAGGCCGACGAAGCTAAGAGGCGTGAACAAGAAATTAAAGAAGAAGTCGAGAAAGAGAAGCAACAACTTCTTAAGGAATTAGCAGAAGAAAGAAGTAACCTGTTAAAGAGTTTCGACGAAGAAAAGGCACAGATGAGAGCCAAGTTCAATGAACAGAAGGATCAGATGCAGGCAAAGTTCGATAAGGACATAACCGGTCTGAAAGCAAGGCTTTCAAGAGAAAAGGCAGAGTTACAACAACAGGTTGATGATGCGCTTGAGAAGATTGAAAACTCACAGTCACTCGCCGAAGCGTCCATTCAGTTGGGCGGCATCATGGAAGCAGCTCAGAGAGCGGCTAACATCTATGTTGATAATGTAAAGAAGAATGCGGAAGCTGAGTACAAGGAGCTTATGAAGGGTATTAAAGAAAGTAAGCTCAGAATGGCAATGTACGAGAAGAAGCAGATGGAAAGCATAGATGCCAAGGTCAATGAAGCTGTGGAAAAGGCAGTTGCACAAAGGTTAGCTCGCACAGGCAGTATAGAAAGGGCAAGGACACCACAAAAAGAGGCTTATACCGGAACATTGGGAAGGCCGATGTCACGTGGTGAGGCATACTCAGGCGCAATAGAAAAGCCTAGGATATATAAAAGAGAAAAAGACTGAGAGCACAGATGAGTAAACAAAAAAAAGAACAGGCAAATCCTTCTCAGGATCAGCAGGAGAAGGTCAAACCTTCTCTGGACCAGTTAAAAAGTGAACTTAAAAGGGAAAATAGCAAAAAGGAATACAAGAAAGTGTTACGAAACACATTGATAGTTGTCGTTGTAGTCGCGGCACTTGCAGTTCTTGTTTCCAGCTTTTTCATAGCAGTACTAAAAGTAACAGGAGATAGTATGACGCCGACACTAGAAACCGGAGATCTGGTGGTAGCTTATACTAGAACATCATTCGAACCCGGAGAACTAATTGCTTTTTACTATAACAATAAAGTTCTGGTAAAGAGAGTCGTGGGTTCACCCGGAGATTGGATCAATCTTGATGCAGACGGCAATGTATCTGTAAATGGGGAAATACTGGATGAGCCGTATGTAGAAAAAAGCTTTGAACCAACAGACCTGACATTTCCATATCAGGTACCGGAAAACAGATATTTTGTACTTGGAGACCACAGAAGCGCTTCAATTGATTCACGAAGCAGCGTAGTTGGATGTGTAACCAAGGAACAACTTATCGGTAAAGTTGTGTTTAGGGTCTATCCGTTTAACAAATTCGGGGGACTATAAGCAAAAAACATGTAACTTGCAGACAATAATGGGTAAAAGGGTAAGAGGATAAGAGATATGCGCAAAGCTTATGAACACCGCGCAGAAAACTACATCAAAAAGCATCAGAATTACAAGAAATGGCTTGCTTTTGTTTTATGCGTTGCAATCATTACAGGCTCAATTACATTGTATGTACTTAATAAGCCTGCTGCTGCAATGACAGAAGATGGAGCAAAGTCTGTTGGTCTTGTGATGGAAACAGCTGATGACGATTTTGAAAGCGGTTTGATCGATGAGATGAACGAAGAGAGCGAAAGCGGCGGAGAAGATGCCGAAGTCAGCGATGCATCTGGCGATGGCAATAACGACAGCGGTTCTGCAGCTGTTGATGAAGGCGCAGCTCCCGACGGCGACAATAACTCTGACGATTCTAGTGTTGATGGGGACAACAGCGATGTTGAGAAGGTCGAAAAGACTGACGAAGACAACACTAGTGAGAGTGCTGCTTCAAATGGCACAACCGTTAAAAAGGAAGAGGAAGAATCTGATATTGCTTCTACTGCATCAACAGAAGCATCGGACGCTGCAAGTACGGCATCATCTGAGATGTCTACTGAAGCATCAACAGAAGCATCTTCAATTGAATCCCTGGAAGATTACAAAGATGTAATCGTTACAGTAAGATATGTGGATTCACATGAAAAAGAGATTGCGGAATCAAAAGAACTTTCTATTACTGACTCCTTGGATATAAAAAAGGATGTAAAGAAATTCGAGGGCTATTTCTTTAACAAAGCGGTTATCGGTGACGATGAGATCGTAAAGGTTGAGAAAGAGACAAAAGAATTTACTGCATCTAATAAAGGCGAAGAGAATACGGACAGTGCTTCACTTCTTACCGAGGCAAAGGACGGAACAGTTGAACACGCTATTTATAAAGTTACAACTGCTGATGGCGAAGTGAGAGAGCTTGAAGAGGATACAGAGCTTGACTTTGTATATTATCCTGCAAATTCAAAGAGAGAATTTGTATATTCAGATGGCGATGCAACAGTAAAGGTTGTTTTGACTAATCCTGAAGTATTCCCTGAAGGCATTGAGCTTGCAGTTACAAATGTAGAACCCGGTACAAAGGGTTATAACTACGATGCTTATATGGCTGCTCTTAACAGCAAGGCTGACGTGATTGCCGGAGAAGCTGATGGAGAAGAGGCAGCAGCTGTAGAATTTGATGAGAAGAATACTGTACTCATGGATATCGCTTTCCTGCTTGATAATGTTGAGTACGATCTTACAGACGGAACAGCATCTGTTTCAATCGAATATACTAACAGCAAGATCTCAGCAGATCTTGATACAGATAATTCAGAGGATGTTACTATAGTACACCTTCCTCTTACAGATGAAGTAAAAGAGAAATTTGATTCAACAAGCGAAGCTACAAGTATCACAGCAAGTGATATTAAGGTAGAAGTTTTTGATGATGGAAAAGTTGATCTTGGTGCTTCAAGTGACAAAGTATCATTCCAGACTGATTCATTCTGCGTATTTGCTGCAGTAAAGAATGGAAATGGACGTACTTGGGTAGGTACAAATGATTATTCTTCAAATCAGATCATAGATATGCTCGGTGATTCTACATACTTCGGTGTCGTTGCAAACGACTACGATGGATGTAACAACCATAGTGAAGCAAATATAGCTGTTAAGAATATTAAAAATGTTCAGGACTATACTATTGGTAACTCGACACAGACATATCAGAAAATTGGCGATTATAAGATTACAGTAAATAAAGTTGTAAACGGTGCAAAGAAGACCGGAAAGTTCTTCTTCGCGGTATATCAGGATACTGAGGGTACCAGAAAGATTCAGGGAAGCGACTTTAGTATAACAACAGGTGCCGACGGTAAGGGATCTTATACTTTAGATTACAAGCACCTGGGACAGAATTCTCCAAGATTGTATGTCTTTGAGCTTGATAAAGAAGGTGGAAAGCCGATAAAGAATGGTGAGAAAACCGGATCATACACAGTTACTTACGGCGCTAACGGTTTTGATGGCTTAAATGACAGTATGGCATTATATACTGACAACTTTGTTGAGAACATTGGTAACAGAACAAGAGAGCAGATAGGAAGACTTATTCAGCATATCGATGGAGCGACAATTTATTATAAGAAGTCCGGCGGCACATATGGATGTATTACTTACGATCATGGTGCAAGAAGTGGAAGCCAGTATGTAGAGTATACCTTTAACGGAGAGTACCCCGTTAGTGTTGATAACTTGCTTTCAAAGGCAGCAAATGCTGCAGGTAATATTGCACTTGCTAAGTCAAACGGTAGTGTTGAAGTTGCAAATGTTATAGCAACAGATGGCGGTAATCTTTGTTCGGATCTTACAAGATACTATTTTGGCAAGAATGAAGATAACTATGCTGTAAATAGCGGATTTGATATTGGAGGCAAGCTCCTTGTTATTAACGTAGATCTTACGAATGTTCGTTCTTATAAGTTTAACAAGATTAAGGTTAATGGCTTGGGAACAGGTGACTGGAGTGAGGTAGCTAACCAGATAGTTCTTAACCCTGTAGTTAAGACATGTTCAGGATATGCTCCTTATGAAGGAAAGCTTAACGTAGATATTTCATCAGGAGCTCTTGTAGCACCTAAGTGTACAGTTGAATGTACCGGATCATACAGTGGAACAATCATCGCAAGTAGTGTTATCAAGAGATGCGAGATCCACAAGATGGTTGTTAGAAAGCACCTTAGCATGATGGCTTCAACAACAGTTACAAACACAGATTCAACACGTGTTCCTGTTGAGCTTAAGGCTGGAAAGCTTGTAGATGGCAAGACACCTGAAGCAGATGATGTATTCTCATTCACATTGAAGATGTATGATGAGAAGAATAAAGGCTGGCAGACACTTTCAAGTGATATACATAATGATTTTGATAAGATAAGTTACAGTATAGATGATCCTCAGTCGTTAGGTATGGAATACGGCAAGGGCAATGTATATTACTTCATGTTCACTGAGAATGACACAACAGGAACTTATATAAAGGATGCTTCAGCAATCCTCGCAAAGGTTGAGTATGAAGAAGGCAAGAATAGCGATATTAAGGGCATCTCATACTACAAGATAAACGAAGAGCAGGCTAATAAGCTCAATTCAGGATTTGATAAGAAGTATTACAGCGATAAGAACAAAACAGATAATGTTAACTTCAACAATAAGAAGATACAGAACTTCGATCTTAGCCTTACTAAGTTCCTTAACGGAAGTCCTCTTCAGGATGCAAACCTTAAGTTCAATTTCTGGGTAAGACTTGTTAAGACTGACGCTAACGGATCAAGAACAGTCGAAGGCGGCGACAGAAGAAAGTATCCTGCAGCTATGAGCAGCATTACCAACAACGGAAGCAAGATCGAGTATCCGGTTGATGCAGTAGCTTGGGGACTTGAGCACGGCAAGACATACTATTATGTATTCGGCGAAGGCTCAGCAGACGCTTCAAATACTACACAGACAGTTCTCGATAAGTCGATCGTAGTAGTAAAGGTTGACTATTATGTTGACGGTGAGAATGTTCAGAAGACATATTACAGAATCACAGATCAGGCAACAGCAGAGGCAATTCTTGCAAGCCCTGACAGCTGTGCAGGTGTTGTTGATCAGTGTACTGATTCAACAGCAGTACCTGAAGATAAAGCAGGTTTCTATAACAAGTCTTCAGTAAAACTTGTACTTGTTAAGAACTGGAAGCAGAGTTCAACAAACGGCATCTTCGATGTGACTGTTAAGATCAAGAGACGCATTGATGGCGGCGAACTCGAAGACTTTAAG
>JAFZQT010000072.1 GCA_017620235.1 Butyrivibrio sp.
AAACTTTTAAGGGAGAAGTCTGTCTTCTCCCACAAAAAATCATTAATGGAGGTAACTGAAAATGTTAGAAGAAAACAAGCCTATGTTTATAGGAGTAGCAACGGTACAGCATGATCTCGGAGTATCCAGATCAAAAGCTTACGACATCATCAGGCAGTTGAATGCCGAGATGAAGAAACAGAATCCGACAGCACTTGTAGTTTGCGGAAGACTCAACCGCATCTGGTATGAGGAAGCATGTCTTCAAAGGGGGTATGTAAAGAATGGCAGTCTTTAAAGAAACAGGAGGAGGTTATGGCAAAGGATATTGGCGGATTGCTTGCTATTATACCGATTGGCAGGGAAAACGTGTAAAACATGAGAAACGCGGTTTTAAGTCGAAGCATGAAGCTTTGGAATACGAGAGAACGTTTCTTTTGAAAGCGGACAGAGATATAAATATGAGCTTTGATTCGTTTATTGATATTTATCTGAAAAACCTTGAACCGCAGATCAGAAGAAGCACCTTCTTAGCTAAGACTTTCCTGATTAACAAGCATATCCGTCCATACTTTAAGACAAAGACTGTTTCCGGGATAACACCGACGGACATCCTTCAATGGCAGAACGAACTTCTTATGAAGAGGGATGAGAATGGCAGAGGTTATGCTCCGACAACACTCAGATCGATCCAGAATCAGTTGAATGCCATATTTAATCACGCAGTGAATTACTACGGTCTTCCTGTAAGTCCTTGTAGGAGAAATATGAAGATGGGCAAGGCAAAAAACTCTGAAATGTTGTTCTGGACCCTGGATGAATATCTGAAGTTCAGGGAAGCATTAAAGAAAAAGCCTATCTCTTATTATGCGTTTGAAGTTCTGTATTGGACCGGTATCAGATGCGGAGAATTACTGGCGCTAACACGTAAGGATTTCGACCTTGAGAACAAGACGTTAAGGATAGACAAGTCTCTTCAGGTTCTGGAAGGAGAAGTCCATATTACCCCGCCGAAGACCGAAAAGAGCAACCGCACAATAACGCTTCCTGATTTCTTAGTAAAAGAGATGGAAGATTATTTCGAATCTCTATACAAGCTGGATGATAAGACACGCATATTTCCAATCAGCAAATCCTATCTGGCATGGGAAATGACCAAAGGCAGCGAAAAGACCGGTGTGAAGAAGATAAGGATCCACGACTTAAGACACTCCCACTGCGCTCTGCTTATCAAGATGGGCTATTCAACGGTTCAGATAGGAGAGCGTCTTGGTCATGAGAGCACAGTGATAACGGATAGATATGCACATCTTTACCCTTCGGTTCAGAAGGATATGGCTTCAGAAATCAACAAGCTGTTGACAGTAAATGGCACAGATAAAGGAGATAACGGCAATGAGTAATGTATACCGCAGAGAAAGCCTTCCCAAGGGCAAGAGAAAGAAGAAAAAGAAAGATGAGCATGCACGGAAGAGACATGTAATCATCAACTTTAGAGTCACACCGGAAGAGAAAGAACTGATCGAAGCAAGGATTGATCTGTCCGGTCTTTCCAGAAGTAAATTCTTTATCGAATCCTGCCTTCATCAACACATAACCGTAATAGGTAATGTTAGAACCTTTGATGAGATCTCGATCCGATTAAGCAGGATAGAAGCCATTGTAAGTGGTGATATCCGTGACGAAGTGTTTACTGCAGTGGATATTGAAAACTTCGAAACGATCCTAGAGCTTCTGGACGATCACAATCACATTAACAATAAAAACAAAGGAGATACAAATATTGAAACAGAATAAACAAGACAAAAAAATAACTGCCCAGACGTTGCTGCAACAACAAAAAGGACAGTCAAATGTATTAAACATCAACAGTTTACCCGAAAATGACAGTGAATACAAGGTGATAGACTTATGACACAACAAAGGAGGCAAAAGATGAATAAAACACATTTATCGGCTTCCTATGATGTAGATTTAGCAATGAAAGTCGGGGTTGTCGCCGCAGTTCTATTTAACAAGATAGTCTTTCTTTCACGATATACAGAACGAGAGGATGGATATTGTTGGAGGACGGCAGAAGAGTTTGAAAGAGAACTTGGTATATCCCGAAAACAACAGGAAGTTGCAATCAAGAAACTTGAAGAAGCCGGTTTAATAGTGACAAAGAACACATATATTACAAACACCAAAATCAAATGCAAGCATTTCAAGGTTGTTGCTGATTGCGCAGAAAAGGAAAATCTGATTTCTACAAAAGGTAGAAATCAGATTTCGACAAAAGGGACAAATCAGATTTCTACAAAAGAGGAAGACCTATCTTTTAAAGATAATCGTAAAGAATACTCAGACAATAATAATCAAACAGGAATAACAGATGTGTGTGTCTCGCCGGGTATAGAAAAGCTTATTGATGATTTCTGCAAAGAAAAAGGGAACGATAAGACAAAGGAATTGATCATGAACTGGATGGAGATAAGAAGAAAAAGGAATGCGACCGAAACAACGGGAACGGTAAAGGCAAACCTCGAAGCTTTGCCGGGAATGGCAAAGCAATCGGGTATGAGCATCAATGAATACCTTTCCTATATCATCCGTAAAGGCTGGAAGGATTTCTACCCCAAGGGCGAGAACAAATGCTCAGTACGGATGAGAACGGGAGAAGAGGCAGGCATAACCTGTGAACCGGAAAATGAGGTCACTTCAACTACGAGCGACTCAGAGGAGTGTTCAATTCCGGATGACATACTCGACATGTTTGGAGAAAACGGAGAGACCGATTCCTACCACTTGATAAACGTGAACTAAAGGGGATACTCGGTAGACATTTTGCTTGTCTATCGAGGGATCCTCTTATCTTTTTATCACTTTTAGCAGGCTACGCTTTTTGATATCAAAA
>JAFZQT010000073.1 GCA_017620235.1 Butyrivibrio sp.
TTCTCCTGAAGAAAATGCCCGAATCAACGAAGCTGTGAAACTTGCCGGCATTACCAAGCAGGATTTCATCACAAGCAAGTTGCTCAACCGTGATGTAATTGTTGCCAAGAGTCCGCGAACATTTAAAGCGCTTCGAGACAAGATGGATCAGATTGTCACCGAACTCCACCGGATTGAATCTGCCGGTGAATGCACAGAAGATCTTCTGGAAACCATCGCTTACATTACTAACATTTATACAAATACCAAGGAGGACTAAACCATGACAAAAGAAATTCGTTGCCCGAACTGTGGCACAGCAATCCAAATTGATGAAGCTACCTATGAAAGCATTCTTGACCAGGTAAAGAAAGAGGCGATTGAAGAAGCCGTCGCCGCCCGCAGCAAGGAAATTGAGGCCAGATGTGCCGCTGCCATTGAAGCAGCAAAGGAATCCGCAAAGGTTGAAATGATGGAACAGATCAATGCTGTCAATTCCGAATACAAGCAGCTGCAGGCAAAACATCAACACCTGATCACCGAATCAGCGAAGATGTATCAAAATGAAGAGCAGAAGATTTCCAAACTGCAAAACGAACTGGATGTCAACAAATCTCGCCAGGAAGCTGCTATTGACGCAGCTGTTACCGCAGAACGGGACAAGAGTTCCGCAAAAGATGTTAAGATTGCCCAGTTGCAATCCGCATTGGAAGCGAAAGAACAAGAGATGAAAGCGAAATCCGACAACATCATCCTCTCTGCTCAAAACAAGATTAACGAGCTTAAAGCCAAGATTGAAAGTGTTGAGGCATCCAAGTTAAGTGAAATGAGCGCCCAGCGCGAGGCTCACAAGGCAGCACTCCAGGCAAAGGAAGCGGAGATTGCACATTACAAGGATTTCCGTTCACGTCAATCGATCAAACATCTTGGAGAATCTCTGGAAGATCACTGCCGGATCGAGTACGAAAGCATCCGTACACTTCTTCCAAATGCTACCTTTGAAAAAGATAACAAGGTTTCCGAGACCGGAAGCAAGGGAGATTTTATCTTCCGTGAAAACGACACAACAGGAGCGTTTCTTTTGAGCGTAATGTTTGAGATGAAGACTGAAGAAGAGACAAGTACACACAAGCATAAGAACGAGGACTTTTTGAAAGAACTCGATAAGGATCGTCGAGAGAAAGATTGTGAGTACGCTGTTCTGGTAACAACGCTTGAACCCGACAATGATCTTTACAACCGCGGTATTGTCGATGTATCCCATAAGTATCCCAAGATGCTTATTATTCGCCCTCAGTTTTTCCTGGTGCTTCTTATGATCCTTAGGTCCGTAGCACTTGACAAAACCTCTCTTCGCAAAAAGATCTACGATCTGGAAAGTCAGCAGATGAGCGCCACTTCTCTCGAACAGGATCTGCTCGGTTTTAAGGACTCTGTAGTGAAGTGTCTGGATCTTGCCACATCGAACCGTGAAAAAGCCATCAAGCGTCTTGATAGCGCAATCAAACTGCTCGAAGATACAAAGGACGATCTTCTCAAGATGGAAAAGCACTCGGATGTAGCAAAGAAGAAGGCTGAGAATGTAACCATTCAGAAGCTCAAGAAGGAGTACCCTTCCATTATTGCAGCCTCGGATGCAGATATTCCGAAGTCGGAAACTACCACTGCAGAAACGATCCCTGAAACATCTTCACCGGCTACGGATCCCGTTGCTCAGAATAACAGAGAGGAACTTGGCAAATCGGCATGAGGCGCAAAAAGAAAAACTTATCCTATTGCAGAAAACGGAGTCAATTACGGCTCCGTTTTCTTTTCCATCATATTTGAATCAATTCTTTCTTCCTTCTCGAGTTGGTCTTTCTCGATTTTCTTCTTGTATCTATCTATATATGTGGTTAGTACATTGACTGTTTGGGCATATTCGTCCGCATTCGGCGTACAATAG
This sequence comes from Butyrivibrio sp., assembly GCA_017620235.1. Classification (GTDB taxonomy): domain Bacteria; phylum Bacillota; class Clostridia; order Lachnospirales; family Lachnospiraceae; genus Butyrivibrio. Next base: position 1,925 of record JAFZQT010000073.1, read on the forward strand.
TAATACACGCCATCAATAGTATCACCAAATTGAATTTCCGTCTTACTATGAGGTTCTCTCTGTTTAACCACAATATGAAGATCCGCTGAAGCAGGCAAATTATCAATATGAAATTTTGCATTATATACATCTTTTTTAACACAATGTTGGTTTACTATGAATTCATCTTGCTTCTCATCGTTGACCAATGGTCTTTTTTTCATTTTTTCAGCAATTCTCTTCAAGCGATCTTCATTACCAATAAAATTCCGCTCATCATCCTCATCTTCTATATCGTGTCCCATTATATAGCGTATCTCATTATGAGTAAGACCCAAAATATACAAATGTGTGGCTAGGTTTCGACGAAATAAGTATGCAGTAGGATCTTTTTCAAAGACTCCCGGCTCGATTTCTCTTTCTCTCTCAATATCCTCATCCATGAAAGCTAACATATTTTCACTTACCTTTACCTCACGTAATAGTTGTGATCCCTGCGTTGTTAACTCAGACGGCTTACACTGAACCGTGTACTCTCCCTCCTTGCAGGCTATCGGATACTTCGATATTTCTTTCTCTGTCTTACCTAAAATCTCACATAGATACTTCTTCCGCTCATCTAAGAGCCGCTTTAAGTGTTTTGGAATTGGTATTTTCCTAATTGCATTTTTCGTTTTTCCACCAAGTTTCGAACCTCGTGTATCTCCCGCAGCTGTTTTATATATAAGGATATAATAATTTTCATCGTCCAAAGCATAAATATCCCCGAACGATACAGCTACTGCTTCCTGATTTCGGAGGCCTAAACAAAACATGAGCGCAAGTCCAAAGAATACCCCTTTTTGTTTCGGATCTTTCATTAATTTGTTGAAAATCCTAATCTCCTCACCAATACTTAACGACTTTATCAAACGTACACATTCTAACTTTACTTTATCTTCAACTTTTTTTTCATTTATCTGAAATCGAGAACCCCATAAAGGGTCTGGAAACAACTCTGGATATAACTTATTAGCTGCCTTCGTCACTACCCTAATCCAATATTCAAATCGATGCATTTGCTTTTTGTGATACTTCCGTCCCTGCTCTCTTAATTCGTTCCTTATGCTATTAAGAACGTTTTCATAATCATCCTTGGTATATTCCTTTAATGGCTTTTCTTGCAGTCGCGGGAAAACGCAGCTAATGTATTTCGTTAGGTATGACCTTGTTGTATTATCATTCCACCCTTTTTTTATTTCTTCCCATATATCATCCATTGTAAAAACACCAAA
>JAFZQT010000074.1 GCA_017620235.1 Butyrivibrio sp.
AAGATCCTTTTAAGCTCATTGAACTTCCTACAATAAGCGGAGATGTCATGGCGATAAGAACAGATAAGTCTATAAAAGATGAGACACAGGCAGAGATATTTATGATCAACTGACAAGAAGGAGATTTGCACTGATTCAGCGCAGATCTCCTTCTTTAAATACTTTCATCATTTCATTAGTCAGGCTGTACTCAAGCGGCTGGAGCTCAATCTCCTCAGGTGAGAGCCAACTTGCATATTTAAGTTCGTTGTTATCCATGGTGATCTCACGGTTTCCTGTCACTTCGCAGAAGAATCCAACGAGGATGTCACTTGCAATGCCCCATGGCTGCGACTTGTAGTAGCGTATGTTGGTGACGTTTAGTCCGACTTCTTCCATGACTTCGCGGCTCACGGTCTCTTCGAGAGTTTCACCGATCTCTGTAAATCCCGCAACAAGGGCGTTGTGCCCGAATCCAACCTTGTATCTTGTAAGAAGGAGCTTGCCGGCTTCTTTGTCTATCACGCCGATTATTACGGCAGGATTTATTCTGGGATAGATGATGTTGCCGCATTTTGGGCAGATCATGGCGCGCTCAGTCTTTGAGTGTTCGTTCTTTGCTCCGCATTTTCCGCAGAACTTTGTCACGATGTACCATTCAGCGAGCTGATATGCCGTGAATGCAGCATAGACATAAGTTTTGGGATAGTAGTAGGAACTTCTGAAATCCCTGAAATCGCGGAATTCATAGCTTGATTGCATAGAGGCATCAAGAAAGTCCGTATTTTCGGAATCTGTGATCATCAAAAAGAAATCCTCAGAATCTATGGTGAAAATATAGGTGAGCTTTTCTTTTTCTATGTTCCTTACGTCCTTATATCGGGGAAAAGAAATCTCTTGAGTGCCGTTGTCAAGGCGCCCCAAGAGCCTTTTTTTACCTGAGAAAAACAAGATTATTGAGTTGTCGTCCGCGCTCTTAGCCGGATCGTAGTGGTTGTTAAGATGTGAAGGCGAAATATCCTGGATCATGCTTCAATTTCCTTCTTTAAGTTTTGGGTACTTTTTTATCCGGGAATAATGTTGTGAGAGTACAGGCTCTGATATTCCTTTGGTGACATGCCGTATTCTTTTTTAAATGCTTTGAAGAAACTTGAGTAGTCTCTAAAGCCGAATTTCTCATATGTTCCCGTGATGCTCGCACCGCCTGTGATAGCGTTTCTGCACTCGTCGAGGCGCTTTTTTATTATGTACTGATGAAGTGAAACGCCGAGCGTATCCTTGAACAGGTGGGCAACGTAGTATTTGCTTATAAAGAATTTGCCCGCTATGTCGTCGAGTGTGAGCGATTCTTCGATGTTTCCCTCGATGTATGAGATTATATTCTGGAAAAGAGTAAGCTCATCGCTTGAACTCTTCATGTTTTCTTCGTCGTAAACAATCCTGTTTATTGTAAGGATCAGGTCGCACAGACACAGATGTATGAACGCAGAGCTTCCGTATCTTTCGCTTGATACTTCCTCGAGAAGGCGAAGGAACTTTGACTCTATCATATGGAACTGTGCGGGAGTCATGTGGTATATGTATTTGTGGAAAGCTTCAGCTTTCTGTATCAGATACATATAATCAACGGATTCCTGCATGAGCCTGTTGCAACAACTCTTGCTTATCCAGAAGAGGAAACGTCTGTAGTTTGCCTCGGGATTGTTCATAAGGGCGTGATGCATTATTCCCGGAGGAACCAGCATAAGGTCGCCGGGAGACATCTTGTATCTTGAGGCTGTCCCCTCTGAATTGAATATTTCCATGGTGACATCACCCTCGATGAAAAGGTAACATTCATAGTAATCGTGGGCGTGTGGTTTCAAGGTTGTAAAGTTCTTGTCAGAGTAGTAATAAACCTCGAAATCCGAAGAAACCATGTATTGTCTTGTGTTAAATGATGATCGTAATTTATTTTTCATAATTACATAATAATGACCTGCGGCAATTTTTGCAAGGTGTGAAACAAAATATTCAATTCTATTTTTGGGCTTAAAAAGTTATTGTATACATAAGCAGATTTTTATGTTTGAAAACTGTTTTTTAACTTAGGTAGAAATTTTTTATTCGACGAAGGGAGTATTTAGTATCAATGGAAATGACACTTCGCTGGTATGGCAGCAAATATGACACTGTTAAATTATGGCAGATCAGACAGGTTCCCGGTGTAACAGGGGTTATCACAACTCTTTACAACAAGCAGGCAGGAGAGCTTTGGGAGCAGGACGAGATCAAGGCTTTGAAGAACGAAGTTGCCGCAGAGAACATGCATATTGCAGGTATCGAATCTGTTAATGTTTCAGATGCTATCAAGGCAGCTACACCTGAGAGAGATCAGCATATAGATAATTACATCAAGACACTTGAGAACCTTGGTAAGGAAGATATCCACATGGTATGCTACAACTTCATGCCCGTTTTCGACTGGACAAGAAGTGAGCTTGCAAGAAAGAGACCCGATGGTTCAACAGTTCTTGCATACACACAGGAAGCTATCGACGCTATCGATCCTGAGAAGATGTTTGAGTCACTTGCAGGCGACACAAACGGATCAGTTATGCCCGGTTGGGAGCCTGAGCGTATGGAGCACGTTAAGGAGCTCTTTGAACTCTACAAGGGAATCGATGAGGAAAAGCTTTTCGAGAACATCGTTTATTTCTTGAAGGCAATCATGCCCGTATGTAACAAGTATGACATTAAGATGGCTATCCATCCCGATGATCCTGCATGGTCAGTATTCGGACTTCCCAGAATCATCAACAATGAGAAGAACATCCTTAAGCTTATGAAGGCTGTAGATGATGTACACAACGGTGTTACATTCTGCTCAGGTTCTTACGGAACAAGCCTTGAGAATGACCTTCCTCACATGATCAGAGCACTTGAGGGAAGAATCCACTTCGCACACGTTCGTAACCTTAAGTTCATCTCTCCTACAAACTTCGAGGAGTCAGCTCATCTTTCATCTGACGGAACATTCGATATGTATGAGATAGTTAAGGCTCTTTATGAGACAGGATTTGACGGACCTATACGTCCTGACCACGGAAGAATGATCTGGGGAGAAGTTGCAATGCCCGGATACGGTCTCTATGACAGAGCACTTGGAGCAACATACATCAACGGTCTCTGGGAGGCTATTGAGAAGTCACATCAGCGTGGAATTTGAGATAAGCATAAGCTTTTTTATAAGGTATAAAGCGGAAAGGGTTAACAATGAAATTAAATGCTAATAGCGTAGCAACAGATAGCACTTGGAAAGAGAAAGGATATTATATTCCTACTTTTAACCAGGAAGACATGATAAAGAAGACTGTTGAGGCACCTGAGTGGGTACACTTCGGAGCAGGAAACATCTTCAGAGCTTTTCAGGCTAATCTTGCACAGAGAATGCTTGATGGCGGAATGAACGACAAGGGACTTACAGTAGTTGAGGGATTTGACTATGAGATCATCGAGAAGATGTACAGACCTCATGACAATCTTTCACTTCTTGTTACACTTAAGGCTGACGGTTCTGTTGAGAAGTCAGTTATTGCCAGCATCGCTGAGTCATGCATTCTTGATTCAAACGATGACAAGGAATTCAATAGATTAAAAGAGATCTTCAGATGCGATTCTCTTCAGCTTGCTACTTTCACAATCACAGAGAAGGGATATTCACTTGTAAATCCCGCAGGCGAGCTTCTTGCAGCAGTTAAGGACGATTTCGTAAACGGACCTTCAAAGCCTCAGAGCTACATTGGTAAGGTTGCAGCACTTCTTTACGAGAGATTCCTTGCAGGAGAGAAGAAGATTGCTATGGTGAGCACAGATAACTGCTCACACAATGGAGATAAGCTCTTTGACGCTGTTCATGCGTTCGCAAAAGAGTGGACTGCAAATGGTAAGGCAGAGGCAGGCTTCGTTGCTTATATCGAGGATGACAGCAAGGTAAGCTTCCCTTGGTCAATGATCGATAAGATCACACCCAGACCTGATGATTCAGTTAATGAGATCCTTAAGAACGACGGCGTAGAAGAGCTCGAGCCTGTAGTTACATCTAAGAAGACTTGGGTTGCTCCTTTCGTAAACGCTGAGGAGAGCGAATACCTCGTAATCGAGGACAAGTTCCCTAACGGAAGACCCGCTCTTGAGAAGGTTGGAGTTATCTTCACAGATAAGGAGACAGTTGATAAGGTTGAGCGCATGAAGGTTTGCACATGCCTTAATCCTCTTCACACAGCACTTGCTGTATACGGATGCCTCCTTGGATATGACAAGATTTCAGAAGAGATGAAGGACGAGGAGCTTGTTAAGCTCGTTAAGACTATCGGATATGTAGAGGGACTTCCCGTTGTTACAGATCCCGGAGTTATCAAGCCTCAGGAATTCATCGATACAGTAGTAAATGTTAGAATTCCTAACAAGTTTATGCCTGATACACCTCAGAGAATTGCAACAGATACATCACAGAAGCTTGCAATCAGATTTGGTGAGACTATCAAGGCTTACATGGCTTCAGATAAGCTCAATGTAGCTGATCTCAAGTGCATTCCTCTTGTACATGCAGGATGGCTTCGTTACCTCATGGGAGTAGACGACAACGGCAATAACTTTGAGCCCAGTCCCGATCCACTTCTTGAGAAGGCTAAGGCTTATGTACAGGATATTAAGCTCGGAGAGAAGTATGACAAAGAAACACTTAAGAGCAAGGTTCTTCCTCTTCTTAAGGATGCAACAATCTTTGGAACAGATCTTGAAGCTGCAGGTCTTTCAGATATCATCATCGGATATTTTGAGGAACTTATCGCTGGAACAGGTGCTGTAAGAGAAACTCTCAAAAAGCACGTTTAATTGATATAATTGTATCCCCCCACTAAAAAAGAAGCCATCGCTTAACAGCGGTGGCTTCGATCTTTATGTTCATTTATTTATCAGTTGCTCTTAAGAGCGCTTTTTCTGTAGATGATATCTGTTCTTGCAGGACCGTTACTTACCATTGTGATAGGATAACCGATCTGCTCTTCGATGAACTCGATGTATTTTCTGCAATTCTCAGGGAGTTCTTCGTAATTCTTGATTCCTCTGATGTCGCATTTCCATCCGGGAAGAGTCTTGTATACAGGCTTAGCCTTGTCGAGAAGGTGAGTAACAGGGAATTCTGTAGTTACCTCTCCGTCAATGTCATAACCTACGCATACAGGGATCTCATCGAGGTATCCGAGTACGTCAAGTACTGTGAAAGCGACATCTGTTGTTCCCTGAAGTCTGCATCCGTACTTACTTGCTACGCAGTCATACCAGCCTACACGTCTGGGTCTTCCTGTTGTTGCGCCGTATTCACCGCCATCTCCGCCGCGGTTTCTGAGTTCGTCTGCTTCGTCGCCGAAGAGCTCGGATACGAATGCACCTGCTCCTACAGCTGATGAATAAGCCTTGGAAACAGTAACGATCTCTTTTATCTCATAAGGAGGAATGCCTGCTCCGATCGCACCGTAAGCTGCGAGAGGAGAAGATGAAGTAACCATAGGGTAGATTCCGTGATCGGGATCTTTCATGGTTCCGAGCTGACCTTCCAAGAGGATTGTCTTTCCTTCCTTGATAGCTTTGTCGAGGTATAAAGATACGTTTCCGATATAAGGTCTTACCTGCTCTCTCCAGTCAACGATCTGCTTGAAGAGTGCTTCCTTATCGATAGGCTCTGCATGATAGAGATTAACAAGGATAACGTCCTTGATCTGAGCGATTCTGTCGATCTTTTCCTTGATAACATCGTCATCCTGGAAAAATTCGTTAATCTGCCAGCCAATCTTGGAATACTTATCTGAGTAGAAAGGTGCGATTCCTGATTTTGTTGAACCAAATGATTTACCTGCAAGTCTAGCCTCTTCAAGAGAGTCGAACTGCACGTGGTAAGGCATCATAACTTGTACTCTGTCTGAGATCATGATCTGGGGAGCGGGAACTCCTTTAGAAGTGATCTCGTTGAGCTCGTTCATGAATTTGGTTATATCAAAAGCAACACCGTTTCCGATGATATTCATTATGTTCTGGTGAAAAACGCCTGAAGGCATTGTGTGAAGTGCGAACTTACCATAATCGTTTACTATGGTATGTCCTGCGTTGGCGCCTCCCTGAAAGCGGATGACAACGTCAGCTTTGTCTGCAAGAGTATCGGTAATCTTGCCTTTTCCTTCGTCGCCCCAGTTAGCACCTACGACTGCTTTTACCATTTATTGTTCCTCCTTAATAGAAAACATGATTAAAAACGTACACTAGTATAATAGCGGAAAACGTAATATAAGTAAAATCAATATTTTTTATGAATGACATAAGTAAAACTTATTTTTCGAAATTTTATATAAAATTACACATTTTATCGGTACAAAATTACTCAAAAAGCGATAGAATTATACATATAATCTATAATCAGTTGCATATGGGATCTGTTTGAATGTGAAGAGTTTTTTATACTCTTTAACCAATAATGTCAGGAGGTCAGCATGGCGAACAAAATCGGCTTTATGGACAAAATCGGAAATGACGTTTTTAGTAATCTGAGCGTATCTGATAAACTCAAAAAAGTTTTTAATAAATTAAAAAATAATCTGATCCTTATTTTTGCCGTGATCATTGTGGTCGATATTTTTTCAATGTTCAATATGTACAGTATCTATAAGGTTTTCTATGAGCAGAATACCCAGCAGGGTGAGATACGTATAACAATCCAGGCGCTTGCAAAGTATTATCTGTGGGCAATCAATGCTGTAGAGGAGTCTGACAGAAATGAACAGATGACCGGAGCTTCCGAGAAGATTCAGGAGATGAAGGACGGACTTGACCTTTTGGGTAAAGTTTACAGCGGAGATCTTTCTGTTGCCCGCGCACATCTTTCTGATATAGAAACTCAAGGGCAGACACTGAGTAGTATGTTTGCTTCGGGAGCATCCCATGAAGAATTGTATTCTTTTTATGTAAGCAATTTGAATGAAGCTATTAAGGTGGTTGTAAAAGACTTTAAGGCAATAGCGGTATCTGCCGCTGAGGAAGCACATAAGGCATATACCGGAGCCTTTACTCTTGTAATTATAATAACGATCATTTCAATGCTGATTGTTTTATACGCCATTATTTATTCCAAGAAGGCAAGAATTACACTTACAGAGAATATTCTGGAGCCTATCAGGGCTATTTCCGAAGCTGCCGACGATATGGCGAAAGGTAAGATTGATATTAAGGTTCCTTCGCAATCTAATGATGAGCTCGGCAAGTTGGCAGATGACATTACATATTCGACGGATGTTATCGCGGATATAGTAAAGGATATCAGCGATACGCTCAATCGCATGTCTACAGGAGATTTCTCCTGCGGATCTAAGAACGAGAAGCTCTATATAGGAGACTATGTTCAGATAAAAGATGCTTTTAGAAATATCTCAGATAACTTGAGTCATACGCTTCTTGAAGTTAAGAATTCTTCGACGCTTGTTTCCGATGGCGCTTTGAATATGTCACAGGGCGCAACGGACCTTGCCGAAGGTTCTACGGATCAGGCGGCTGCGGTTCAGGAGCTTACAGCTTCTGTAAACTCGGTAACAGATCAGACAAGGCAGCTTGCTGAGGTTGCTCAGAAGAGCCATAACATGGCAGGGGATGTAAAAGACAAGGCAGAAGTAAGTGCCAGAAAGATGCATCTTGTTACAGACGCTATGACGAGAATTACCGAAGCATCGGCTGAGATTGAGCAGGTTACAAATACGATTGAAGAGATCGCGAGTCAGACATCACTTCTTGCACTCAATGCTTCAATTGAGGCGGCAAGAGCGGGAGAGACCGGAAAAGGATTTGCGGTTGTTGCCGATCAGATAGGAAAGCTTGCCGATCAGTCCAGTGAAGCGGCTAAGAATACACATCAGCTCATTGCTGATACTATGGAAGAGATCAAGAACGGAAATGCGGTTGTTGCTGAGACGACGGATGCGCTTGATGCCATGCAGCACAGCGTAGAAGAGATCACAGATATGATCAAGAATACCGGAAACCTTGCTCAGGCACAGGCTCAGAGCATGGAAGAGATCGATAAGGGAATCGAGATGATCTCCGGCGTCGTACAGAAGAACTCTGAGACTGCCGAGCAGTCCAGTGAAGTATCAAAGGAACTCTCGATACAGTCAGAGAGCCTCAACGACCTTATCGGAAAATTTACAATAAGCAGTTAATTGCATATCCTAAATGTATTTTGGGGTAGTTTACAAAAGTCCTTTGCGTAGACAGGGTCTGCGTGGGGGACTTTTTGTTTAATTAGGAAATTTCTTTGAATTTCCTAATTAAACAAAAAGCGCTCCGCAGGATGCGCAGCTCGCGGCAAGGAAATTTATTGCTTTGCAATACCGCTCGCGCGCGAAAGAGTCGCGAGCGACTCTTTATTTTGACGTGTCATAGGCAATCACATTGGTTTTATGCTCTTTTTGAACAGATCTTTTGGTAGCATGATTCGGTAAAAAGACTGATATAAATCCCAGAGTGCGTCCAAGTCCTCGTTTTCTTTTTTGCCCCATCTGAGGATCATGAATGGAACTCCAAAGCATCTTACACGAAGCCCTGTATCGGAGCAGCCGTTTCTTGTATAGAAACCAAAGCGCCTTGTCTGAAGGACTCTGTCATCTTCATTTTCTGCATATTCAGGGTTCTCAATCTCGGCAATAAGGTTCTCTGCATCTTTTAAATATTCAGAGAGCATGCGAACCATTATTCCGCCCGATCCAAGATTTCGCTGCTGCGGATATACCGCCAGATAATCTACAAGATAATCACGGTTATGTTTTACCAGAAATGTATATCCGATTATCCCGGTCTCGTCGAATAATCCAAGCGGCTCATATATGCCGTTATCCATTGCTCTGTAGAGAACATCCAGGGGCTTGAGCTCATCTTTGGGGAAATCTATTACCATTCTTTCGTTGTATACGTTTTCAACCTGTTCTTTGTTTAGCGTTTCTAATCTTAGCAATTATGGACTCCTTTTTATTTGAATCAATTTGGTAGGGGTTAAATGCTTTTTTTGAATTATAATCCAAAATCATATAATAAGATATATACTGTGAGGCTAAACCTTAGTTTGCTTTTACAAAAGCTCTACCTTATAATGTTCGTATTATAAAAGGTATAATATATGAAAGTATATTACTGAAAGGTATATAACTATGATTCATATACAATCATTGGACGAAGGACTTGCGCTTTTCAAGGCGCTTGGATCGGACATAAGAGTTGAGATTGTGAAGATCCTTGTTTCTGAGGGAAGTTCAAATATGAATGATCTCGCGACGCGCCTCAAGATTACAAACGGAGCGCTTACAAGCCATATCAAGAAGCTTGAAGAGTGCGGTATTGTTCAGGTTACTTTGGAAACAACGGGGCATGGTAACCAGAAAATATGCTCAGTTCAGCCGGACAATATCCTTATTGATATAAGGTCACCTAAAAAGAATGAGGCTATTTATGAGACGGACATAAAGGTTGGACATTTTTCGGACTGCCATATAGAGCCGACATGCGGACTTGCTTCTTCGGAGAAGGTTATAGGAGAAGTCGATGATCCAAGATACTTTGCGCATGGCGAGAGATTCGATGCCGACATTCTATGGTTTACAAGAGGCTATGTCGAATATGACATTCCCAATTTTGTGCCGTTTAATCAGAAGATAGATGAGCTCAGTATTGCGGCAGAGATGTGCTCAGAGGCACCCGGATATAATAATAATTACCCTTCCGACATATACTTTTATCTGAATGGCACATTGCTCGGAACGTGGACTTCTCCGGGAGATTTCGGCGATGTGAAAGGTCTTTTCACCCCGGATTGGTGGTTCCCGCTTTGGAATCAGTATGGACTGTTAAAAATGCTTGTAATAAACCACGAGGGCGTTTTTATAGACGGACAGAAGCTCTCGGATGTCACTGTTGACAGCCTTAAACTCAGCCACAAGACACCGCTTAAGCTAAGACTTGAAGTTCCCGAGAACGCAGAACATGTTGGAGGGCTTACGATATTTGGCAGAGGCTTTGGCAATTACAACCGTGATATCAATGTCAAAATGAGATACAGCCAGGTAAATTCCTGAATCGGTTTTTGGCCGGATCTCATATGCACTAATATATAGAAGGATGGTTTTAAAATGACGGATAATAACAAGACACCTATGGGCAAAAGAATTGCAGCAATAATCGGTATAGTAGCTCTTTTATCGACTTATGTGATCCTATTTATAATGTCACTTGTCGGAGCACCGATGGACTACTTCATGGGAGCGGTTGTCGCAACAGTCGCAATTCCCATTTTCACTTGGATATGCATCTGGGCGATCAGCAGCATAACGGGAAGACATACGATCGCTTCACTCGATCCTCTGACTTCAGATAAAGAGCATGATTCAAGGGGCAACATAGTACCTAAGGGCAAGATCGATACGGTTGTTTTCGATATCGGGAACGTGCTCACAGACTTTGCTTACATGGATTTTATTGAGAAAAGAGTTCAGAATAAAGAGATGGCAAAAAGAGTTGCGGATGCCTCTGTACACAGCAAGGATTGGAATGAGCTTGACCGCGGAGTTCTTCCTGTTGAAGAGATAATCGACAGATTCAAGAAAAACGATCCTGAGATCGCGGACGAGATAGATAAGACTTTTGTTGATTTCAAAGATATCGTTACAAAGAGAGAAAAGGCAATTCCCTGGATAAAAGCTTTACAGGCAGCAGGATACAAGGTTCTTTACCTTTCAAACTTCTCTGAGATTATCCTTGAAGCTTGTGCTGATGCGATGGCGTTTATCGAGGAAACCGACGGAGGAATCCTGAGCTACAGAGATAAGGTAATAAAGCCCGACCACGCTATATACAATCTTTTGGCTGAGCGTTATAACCTCGTTCCGGAAAAGACTGTTTTCATCGATGATACAAAGGTAAATATCGATTCGGCAAAAGAGCTTGGATGGAACGGAATTGTTTACAAGGATTATGCCGGCGTAAAGAAAGAGCTCGAGGCGCTTGGAGTTATCTATTAAAGAAAGATTATTCGGATTTTTCTTTTGAAATATCTTCTTTTATAAGTTCATATAATTTACTTGCGGCGATTGAGAGAGGTCTCGTGTCATCGGTGATGACGCAGATCTCTCTTTTTGGAATGATCTTATTAAAGCGAAGCTCAAAGAGAACACCGCTTTCCAGATATTCTTCCGCAAAGCTCTTTACGACACAGCCTACGCCTAAGTTTCTGAGTGCGAATTGAACGATCATATCGCTTGTTGCAAGCTCAAATTCGGGGCGTATGTCTGCGCCGTTCTCTGCAAGGAAAGAACTGATATAGTTTTTTGTACTTGTTTTACCCTCAAGCATTATGAGAGGAACTTTCTCAAGATCTGAGAAATCAAGCATCTTATTTTTATATTGAATGAACTTTCTGCCTGCTACGAAGATGTCTTCGACCTCCGCAACAGGGAGAGATGAAATGTCTTCTTTCATTATAAAAGGAGTCGAGACCACACCGAAATCAATTTTGTCATCCGAAAGATAATCAAGAGTCTCGGGAGTCGGACCGTTTGTGACCGTAACCTTTATGTTTGGATATTGTTCGTGGAATTTCTCAAGATAAGGGAGCAAAAAGAATCTCAGCGTCATGTCGCTTGCACCGATCCTGACTTCACCCGCATCAAGATGAAGGAGCTGCTTTAGGCGCTGCTCGCCAAGCTCAATCTGTTCATAGCCTCTTTCTATATATCTGTAGAGAAGGCTTCCTTCCGTCGTCAGGCGTACGCCCTTTGCGGTTCTGCGGAAAAGAGTGCATCCGAGCGCTTTTTCAAGCTGGTGGATCGACTGGCTCACGGCAGGCTGCGAAATTGACAGCTCTTTTGACGCCAGAGTAATGCTCGACAGCTTTCCTACATAATAAAATACTTTGTAATATTCGAGGTTATTGGTCATGGGGACTCCTTTGGAACTGCGTATATAATAATTCTATCAAATATGTGTTGCCATTAGCAAATGGGCTTGTTATAATGTTTCAAGAACTCTGACTGGGAGTTTTTTTGAATGCAAAAAACTGGTTGGCATGTGGCTGAAAGCCAGAACAGGAGCGAGTTTTCATGAATTTAGAAAATGACAACAATGTCAATGAAGGCAGTGTGGAAGATGTCGTAGAAAGGTATCGTCCCGAGCTCAAGAAATTGACACCATATTTAAAATGGCTTAGGAGTAACGCCAGCATCGATGTTTCACAGGCATACTCTAACAGTGAGCTCAAGTCTATGTCTTTTCCGATATATGACTCCAATCTGTTGGCTTTTGTAAAAGCGGCGCAGAGCACAAACTTGCTTGACCGCAATTATGTCTATGTGTACAGCAGAAACCGTCTTCGTAACTACAAGGATGAACTTCTTTTTATAGAAAAAGCAGGAATCACCGAGATGGATGAGCTTGCAGGAATTTTGTCCAAGTATATTCTTTCCGGTATGACCAAAGGTACCGTATGGGCTGAAGGTGTTAAGAACGGAGTTTTGTACAGCGTAGTTAGTAAGATGGATGAGCTTGTGGAGTTCTGGGGACACGCCGGCGCATCAAATAATTTTAATCTGTAAGTAAGGATAAGGTAGAATGGGAGAAAAATCCGAGATCAAGAAAAAGCTTATTCTTGATAAGGCAAGAACAGTTTTTGCTGAAAAAGGCTTTAAAAATGTCACGATGAAAGATATAGTTGATGCCTGCGAGATCAGTCGTGGGGGTCTTTATCTCTATTTCTCAAGTACGGATGAATTATTCCTTTCGGTTCTTGCTTCTGAGACCGATGAGGACGATGAAGAGACCATTACTGCCGCTCTTACAGGAACTGCAACTGCCGGTGATATGTTGGCTCTTTTTTTGAAGGAACAGAAGAAAGAAATCCTCAGAAAGAAGAACAATCTTATTGTCGCTACATATGAATATTTTTCCGTTAATAAAGTATCGCCAAAAGATAATCCTCTGAAAGACCAGTTCGATACGGCTGTCAGGATTATTGAACGATTAATCGAAAATGGCATTGAAAGCGGTGAGTTCTATTGTGAGAACCCTTTGGGGTGTGCTCGCAATCTTATGTACGTTGTGGAAGGACTCAAGATCACTTCCAAGACTGTCGGCATTTCCGAAGAAGCTATCGATAATGAATTAATGTATGTTTTAGAGGGATTAGTGTCCGATGAATTAAATATTAATGATGATTAATAGAGAGTGCTTTTTTAAGGCACTCTTTATTTTGAGCAGAGCACTTAGCACTGCGCTATAAATTTATTTGATTAACAAGGAGATATTATGAGCACTGTAAAACGAATCTATGTTGAAAAAAAAGCACCTTATGCAGGCAAGGCGAAGGAGCTTAAAGCTGAGATCAAAGGTTATCTCGGGATAAAGAGCGTTGAGGATGTAAGAATCTTTATCAGATACGATGTGGAAAATGTTTCTGATGAAGTGTTCGAAAAAGCCTGCACAACAGTATTTTCCGAGCCTCCTGTAGACATTCTTTACAGAGAAGAGATCGAAGTTCCCGCTAACGCAAAGACTTTCAGCATAGAGGCTCTTCCCGGTCAGTTCGATCAGAGAGCAGATTCAGCTGAACAGTGCGTGCGTTTTATAAAGGGAGACGAGGAGCCTGTCATTAAGACAGCTGTTACTTACATGCTTATCGGTAACGTCTCCGACGAAGAGGTTAAAAAGATCTGCGATTACACAATGAACCCTGTTGATTCAAGAATCGCAGCAGCTCAGAAGCCTGAGACACTTGTGTCTGTATTTGATGAGCCTGAAGATGTAAAGATCTTCGACGGATTCAAGGATATGGCTGAGGCTGAGCTCAAAAAGCTCTATGAGTCACTCGGACTTGCAATGACTTTCAATGACTTCAAGTGGATCCAGACATATTTCCACGATGATGAGAATCGCGATCCTTCAATGACAGAGATCAGAGTTCTTGATACATACTGGTCAGACCACTGCCGTCATACAACTTTCGGAACAGAGCTCACAGATATAGAATTTGAAGACGGCTTCTACAAAGAGCCTATTGTTAATGCTTATAACGAGTACCTTTCAGCTAGAGAGGACCTTTACAAGACAGATGAGAAGAAAAAAGAGAAGTTCATTTCCCTTATGGATATTGCACTTATGGGAATGAAGAAGCTCAAGAAGGACGGAAAACTCACAGACATGGAAGAGTCTGAAGAGAACAACGCCTGCACAGTTGTTGTGCCTATCGACGTAGATTACGGCGAGGGAACAAAGAGAGAGAACTGGCTTGTATTCTTTAAGAACGAAACACACAACCATCCTACTGAGATCGAGCCTTTCGGTGGTGCTGCTACATGTCTTGGCGGTGCTATCAGAGATCCGCTTTCAGGAAGAGGATATGTATATCAGGCTATGCGTGTGACAGGTGCTGCAGATCCTACAGTTCCCGTTGCTGAGACAATGAAGGGCAAGCTTTCACAGAAGAAGCTCGTTCGCGGTGCTGCATCAGGTTACTCATCATACGGTAACCAGATCGGTCTTGCAACAGGCTATGTAAAAGAGGTTTATCATCCCGGCTACGTTGCAAAGCGTATGGAGATTGGTGCTGTAATGGGCGCTGCTCCTCAGGAACACGTTATCAGAGAGTCTGCTGATCCCGGAGATGTCATCATTCTCCTTGGCGGACGTACAGGTAGAGACGGCTGCGGCGGAGCTACAGGTTCTTCCAAGGCTCATGATTCAAAGTCACTTACAAGCTGCGGAGCAGAAGTACAGAAGGGTAACGCACCTACTGAGAGAAAGCTCCAGAGACTCTTCAGAAGACCTGAAGTAAGTGAACTTATTAAGAAATGTAACGACTTCGGTGCCGGCGGTGTATCCGTTGCTATCGGTGAGCTTGCACCCGGTCTTGATATTAACCTTGATCTTGTGCCCAAGAAGTATGCAGGTCTCGACGGAACAGAGCTTGCTATTTCAGAGTCACAGGAAAGAATGGCGGTTGTTGTAGCACCTGCAGATGCTGAGAAGTTCCTTGGCTTTGCAGCAGAAGAAAACCTTGAGGCTGTTAAGGTTGCCGTTGTTACAGAAGATCCCAGACTTGTGCTCAACTGGAGAGGAAAGAAAATCGTAAATCTTAAGAGAGCTTTCCTTGATACAAACGGTGCACATCAGGAGACAAAGGTTAAAGTTGACCTTCCTAAGGAAAACGAGAACTACTTCAATAAAGTAGCTTCAGATAAAGTTAAGGCAGCTCTTTCAAGTAATGATGCAAAGGCTGCATGGATCGCACAGCTTCAGGATCTCAACGTTTGCTCACAGAAGGGACTTGTTGAGATGTTCGACTCATCAATCGGAGCAGGATCTGTGCTTATGCCTTACGGTGGAAAGTACCAGCTTACAGAGACACAGACAATGATCGCTAAGCTTCCTGTTCTTTCAGGAAAGACTGATACTGTAACAATGATGAGCTACGGTTTTGATCCTTATCTTTCAAGCTGGAGCCCTTATCACGGAGCTGCTTATGCAGTAACAGAGTCTGTATCAAGAATAGTTGCATCAGGTGGTGATTATAAGAACCTCCACTTCACATTCCAGGAGTACTTCAAGAGAATGACAGAGGATGCACAGCGTTGGAGCGAGCCTTTCACAGCACTTCTCGGAGCTTTTGAAGCACAGCTTCGCTTCGGTATAGCTTCAATAGGTGGTAAGGATTCAATGTCAGGATCCTTCAACGAGATCAACGTTCCGCCTACACTCGTTTCTTTTGCGGTAGACGTTGCGAAGCTTTCAGATGTTATTACACCTGAGCTTAAAAAAGCAGGAAACAAGCTTGTACAGTTCAAGCTTCCCAGAGATTCATATGACCTTCCTGATTACGACAAGGTCATGGAGATATACAGCGCTATAACAGAGCTTATGAGAAACGGAAGCATCGTTTCAGCATATGCAGAGGACAGCTACGGAATCGCTGCTGCAGTAAGTAAGATGGCATTCGGTAACGGACTCGGAGTAAAGATTGACGACAGCGTTAAGGCTGAAGAGCTCTTTACAAATGATATGGCTGACATCGTTGCAGAAGTTAGTGCAGATAAGCTTGCAGATGCGCTCAAGATAGCAGGAGCACGCCTTGTCGGTGAAGTTACAGATAACGGATCATTCGAAGTTCAGGGAACTGTCATCACAATGGATGAAGCACTTGCTGCTTGGAAAGGAAGCCTTGAAAAGGTATTCCCTTCAACAGTAAATGAGGAAAAGACAGCAGTTGAGAGCCCTCTCTTTAAGGCTGACAGCGTATATGTTTGCAAGAATAAGGTTGCAAAGCCCACAGTATTTATCCCGGTATTCCCCGGAAGTAACTGTGAGTACGACAGCGCACAGGCATTCGAGAGAGCAGGCGCAAATACAAACATCAAGATATTCAAGAACAGAAATGCAGAGGATATCGTGGAGTCTGTAGCAGAGTTTAAGAAAGCAATCAAAGATGCACAGATCATCATGTTCCCCGGAGGATTCTCAGCCGGTGACGAACCTGACGGAAGTGCTAAGTTCTTTGCTACTGCATTCCAGAATCAGGAGATAAAAGAGGCGGTTGAAGACCTCTTACAGAATAGAGACGGTCTTGCGCTCGGTATCTGTAACGGTTTCCAGGCTATGATAAAGCTCGGACTTGTTCCTAACGGAAAGATTACAGGCCAGACTCAGGATTCACCTACACTTACATTCAACACCATCGGAAGACACATTTCCAAGATGGCTTACATCAAGGTGGTTTCAAACAATTCACCTTGGCTTCAGGAAGCAAAGCTCGGCGGAGTATATACTAACCCTGCATCACACGGAGAGGGAAGATTTGTTGCTCCCGATGCGGTTCTTGACGAGCTCTTCAAGAACGGTCAGATCGCAACACAGTACTGCGACCTTGATGGCAATGTAACAATGGATGATGAGTGGAATATCAACGGATCATACAGATCTGTCGAGGGTATTCTTTCACCTGATGGAAGATGCCTCGGTAAGATGGCTCACTCAGAGAGAAGAGGAGACGGCGTAGCTGTAAACATCTTCGGAGATCAGGACATCAAGATATTCGAGTCCGGTGTTAAGTACTTTAAGTAATTGAAAAAACGGTCTTGGTCATAGTAAGACCGGAGTGCTTTAACAAGACAGAACTTTAGCATAGAAAATCGGAGGTAGTAATGGAAGCTTTTTTGATATTAGAAGACGGTACAGTCTTTGAAGGCAAACACATAGGTGCAGATAAAGATGTGATAAGCGAGATCGTTTTTAACACATCTATGGCAGGTTATACAGAGGTATTTACAGATCCTTCATACGCAGGACAGGCAGTATGCATGACTTATCCTCTTATCGGAAATTACGGAGTATGTCTCGATGATATGGAATCAGAGAGACCTTGGGTTGATGCGATCATCGTAAGAGAGCTTTCTCATATACCTTCAAATTTCCGCTGTGACATGTCCATTCAGGATTTCATGGATAAATACGAGATTCCCGGAATCGAAGGAATTGATACAAGAAAACTTGTAAGAATCCTTAGAGAAAAGGGAACAATGAACGGTATCATCACAACAAACAAGAACTTAAAGTATGATGATATTAAGGAAAAACTCCACGCGTACACAACAGGCGACGTGGTAAGCAAGGTTTCTTGCAAGGAAAAGAAAGTATTAAAGGGCGTTTCAAGCCTTGAAGAGAACGGACCTCTTTCAGGAAGCGCAGTATTTAATGCTGAGAACTACAAGGCAGATCTTGCCGGCGACCACTCAAAGAGAGAGAAGAGACCTGCAATCGTTAAAGAACTTAACGGTAAAGGCCTTAAGGTAGCGCTTCTCGATGTCGGAGCAAAGAAGAACATCGCAGAATCACTTGCAGCAAGAGGATGCGACGTTACAATATATCCTTCAAATACAACAGCTGAGGAGATCCTCAAGGATGCTCCCGACGGAATCATGCTTTCAAACGGCCCCGGAGACCCGAAGGAAAATGTAGACATTATCAAAGAGATCAAGAAACTCTACGATTCAGAGACACCTATTTTTGCAATCTGCCTTGGACATCAGCTCATGGCGCTCGCAACAGGTGCGGATACATTCAAGATGAAGTACGGTCACAGAGGTGGTAACCACCCGGTAAAAGACCTTACAAACGGTAGAGTTTACATCTCATCCCAGAACCACGGCTATGTAGTGGATATGGACAAGCTTGATAAGAACGTGGCTGAGCCTGCGTTTATAAACGTCAACGACGGAACAAACGAGGGACTTGCTTATGTAGGCAAGAATATCTTTACTGTGCAGTTCCATCCCGAAGCATGCCCCGGACCGCAGGATTCAAGCTATTTGTTTGACAGATTTATAGATATGATGAAAAAAGGAAAAGTAGGAGGTAAGAACTGATGCCAAAGAATAAGGATGTAAAAAAGGTACTGGTAATCGGTTCAGGACCTATCGTAATCGGACAGGCTGCTGAGTTCGACTATGCCGGAACTCAGGCATGCCGTTCACTTAAAGAGGAAGGAGTAGAGGTTATCCTCGTAAACTCTAACCCCGCTACTATCATGACAGATAAGGACATTGCCGATGAGGTTTATATCGAGCCTCTTACAGTTAAAGTCCTTGAGCAGATCATCGAAAAAGAAAAGCCCGACTCAATCCTTCCCACACTTGGTGGACAGGCAGGACTTAACCTTGGTATGGAGCTTGATGAGTCAGGTTTCCTTAAGTCACACAATGTAAAGCTCCTTGGTACAACAGCTGAGACAATCAGAAAGGCCGAGGACAGACAGGAATTCAAGGACACCATGGAGAGAATCGGTGAGCCTTGCGCAGCTTCACTCGTTGTTCATAACGTAAAGGA
>JAFZQT010000075.1 GCA_017620235.1 Butyrivibrio sp.
AAAATCTATCACTGAGTATACTAATGATAGAAATAAATAAAAATACTATCATGAAGGCGGAAGTTAAAGTTGGATGCTACTTTAGAACATATTGAAGAGTATCTTGAAGATGTAAAAACTGCAATAAGAGCCGGGCGATATAGGATTGAACTGAATGAGAATAGACAAGATAATAGAAACTTATTTTTGGATTATATTATTGGCAGTAAAAAGCGCGAACAAATTTTGTTGAGCCTTACTGCTATGGATTTTTCGGAGATAAGACCTAATACGCATAAGGGATTTGAACATGAGCTGTTATATATCTTTGGGAAAGATGTGAAATTACTACGTAAAGTTGGTTCAGGAGAAGAACCGGTATCACTATATATTAAGTTTAATAAGTTGGAATCACAGTATGTGATTGTTATTTCATTTCACAAACAAAAACATCCTTTAAAGTACAAGTTTAGATAAGGTGGGAATAGTTAGGAGGAATGTTGTATGGCTAGAGAGATAATGCACGATTTTTGTACCACTTGCAGGAAAGAGACATCGTATAAATTGTATAAGCGTAAAATTCATAAAGTGATTAAAGACAAAGAATATGAATTTGAGATTACAGTTGCAAAATGTGATGAGTGTGGAAGCGATATGGATATTCCCGGACTTTTGGATAAGAATTCGGATGAAGTTGATAGGCAATATCGTGATGCAGAGGGATTGGTGGGCATAGATGATATTCAGAAGCTTATTGATATCTATAATATAGGGAAAGCGCCACTTTCACTGGCTTTAGGATTTGGTGAGATTACAATTACCAGATATTTATTGGGACAAATACCATCTAAGGAATATTCGGATGTTATCAGGAAAGCTCTTTCTTCGCCAAAGCATATGATAGAGCTTCTAAAGCAAAATAAGGATAAGATTGGTGATGCAGCATATAAGAAGGCGATTAAGGCAGCAGAAGAAGTGGCGCGTCTCTTCTGCGTTTCGGATAAAATGCTGTTGACTATTTCATATATATTTGAGCAGATGAGAGAAATAACACCTTTGGCATTGCAGAAGATTCTATATTACATTCAGGGTATCTATATAGTTTCATATGGAGAACCACTATATGAAGAAGATTGTATGGCGTGGGTTCACGGTCCTGTTTATGAAGGAGTGTATAATCTGTTCAAAGATTTCAAATATAACCCGATTGAAGATGATCGTTTTGCTATTTTTAAGAACCGCTTTGAAGAATTAAGTGAGCAGGAGAAAGCGGTTATTGATTTAGTAATAAATACCTTTGGAAAATACAGTGGTAAAGTTTTGGAAGATATAACTCATGAAGAATCACCGTGGAAAAACGCCAGAATGGGCTATGAAGCAACTGAGTCATCGAGAGAGAAAATCAGTAAAGATGAGATCAAAAAATATTTTTCTTACATAGCAGAAAAATTTGGAGTAAGATCAGAGGATAGTCTTAACGCTTACATTCAAAGCTTTATGTAATATCTGCTTAGCCTTTGAGGCAGCAGGAAAGGTGAAAAATACGAACAATGACAAATGAAAAGAATTTTACTGAAGGAAAAATATTGGGACCGCTTATGAAGTTTGCGCTTCCTGTGATGTTTGCTCTGTTTTTACAGGCGATGTACGGAGCGGTCGATCTGATGGTGGTCGGTAAGTTTTCTGCACCTGAGGAGGTCTCGGCGGTTTCGACGGGATCGCAGATAATGATGACGATAGGTAATCTTGTGGCGTCGTTGGCGATGGGAACTACGATCTATTTCGGGCAGCAGATTGGAATGGGTAAGTTAAAGCTCGGCGGACAGATCATAGGAGCGAGCATAGCTCTTTTCCTTGGTATTGGATTATGTATGTCTGTGATAATTCCTATAATGTCACCACAGATTGCAACCGCAATGCAGGCGCCGGAAGCGGCGTTTGACCAGACAGTAGGATATATCCGTATCTGCGGAGCGGGAATGATCGCCATTGTTTCCTATAACCTCATAGGAGCTATATTTAGAAGTATGGGAGATTCCAAGACTCCGCTTATCACGGTCGGCATAGCGTGCGTGGTTAATATCGCGGGAGACCTTTTACTTATTGCAGGGCTCGGGCTTGGCGCCAAGGGAGCTGCGATTGCGACTGTATCTGCTCAGGTTGTCAGCGTTGTTGCTTCGCTTATTCTTATTTCCAAGCAGAAGTTTGCGTTTGAGTTTAGCCCCAAGATGATCAGGTTTGACGGCGAGATAATAGGAAGGGTATTAAAGCTCGGATCGCCTATAGCACTTCAGGACTTCCTTGTGGGGCTTTCATTCCTTGTTGTACAGGCAATAGTAAATACGCTTGGCGTAACTGCTTCGGCGGGCGTTGGTGTTGCTCAGAAAGTGTGCGGATTCATAATGCTTGTTCCCTTGGCTTTCATGCAGTCGATATCTGCTTTTGTTGCACAGAATGCAGGCGCAGGCAAGATGGACAGGGCTCTGAAAGCGCTTCGGTCAACGATTGCGGTTTCGTTTGTTTTTGGATTTGCGATGTTTTTTATAGGATATTTCAAAGGAGACCTTCTCACGGCAATATTTGCCAAGGATGCCGATGTGGTTCTTGCGGGAGCCGAGTACCTTAGATCATATGCGATAGACTGCCTGTTTACGTGCTTTCTTTTTTGTTTCATCGGTTTCTATAACGGAATCGGAGTTACGACTTTTGTTATGTCACAGGGTATCATCGGTGCATTTCTTGTAAGGATCCCTGTCGTTGTGCTTATGAGTAAATGGGAGCCGGTTACATTGTTCCATATTGGACTTGCGACGCCGTGTTCGACAGTGGTGCAGATCATCATGTGTTTTGGATGTCTTTTGTTCTTAAAAAGTAAGAAAAAGCTGGGAGTTTAAAGGCTTTGTACCGACCTTTTTTACATTCACTATTGTAAACGCTTACATAATCTGATATAACTATTTTCAGTAAGATTTTTAGCAAGATTTTTTTGTAAGAAGTTACATTTAGGAGTTATGGGTTATGGAATTACTTAATTACGATGTTTTGGAGAAGACGGGTTACACAGGTTATGTGAAAAAGGATGCAGAGATCAAGGTTCTTCAGTTTGGTGAGGGAAACTTTCTTCGTGCATTTGTTGATTACTTTTTTGACATAAGCAATGAGAAGGCGGGCTTTGACGGAAAGGTTGCGCTTGTGCAGCCGATCGCGCAGGGACTTACGAAGCTTATAAACGATCAGGAGGGACTTTACACTCTTTATCTCAGAGGAAGCGAGAACGGCGAGAAGGTCGATCTAAAGAGGGTTATCTCGGCTGTTGATTGTTGTCTCAATCCTTATGAGAAGGCAGATTACGACAGGATGATGGAGATCGCGCAGAGTGATTCTCTTGATATCATTGTTTCCAATACGACAGAGGCGGGAATTGCGTACGATCCCGCTTGCAATTTTGAGGATGTGCCTGCAAGTAGCTTCCCCGGAAAGCTCACACAGGTTCTTTATACAAGATTCAAGGCAGGCAGGAAGGGTGTTGTGGTTCTTTCCTGCGAGCTTATCGACAATAACGGAAAAGAGCTTCTTAAGTGCGTAAACAGCTATATCGATCAGTGGAAGCTCGGCGATGAGTTTAAGAAATGGGTGAATGAGGAAAATATCTTTTGCTCGACACTTGTAGACAGGATTGTTCCGGGACGTATCCGCGATGCGAAAGAGGTTGCAAAGCTTGAGGAGATCAACGGCTATCACGATGAGCTTATCGATGTGGGCGAGATCTTTGGAGTGTGGATCATTGAAGGCCCCAAGGAGCTCGAGGAGAGGCTTCCGTTTAAGAAGGCAGGCGTGAACGTTCATGTTGTTCCTGATGTTATGCCTTACAAACACCGCAAGGTCTGTATTCTTAACGGCGCGCATACGGGATTTGTGCTCGGCGCATATCTTGCGGGACAGAATATTGTAAGAGACTGCATGCAGAATGACAGCATCTCGGGATTCATGAATAAGATGCTTAATGAAGAGGTTATCCCGACACTTGTAGATCACCTTGATAAGGACGATCTTGATGAGTTTGCCGGCGCAGTAAAGGACAGATTCAACAATCCTTTCGTGGACCACGAGCTTATGTCTATTTCGCTTAATTCGACAAGTAAGTGGAAGGCAAGAAATATGCCGTCTTTCCTTCAGTATATAGAAAAGAACGGAAAGCTTCCTGTTTGTCTTACAATGTCACTGGCTGCTTACATTGCTTTTTATTCAAGTGATATTTCAGAGCTTACTGATGCGGGACTTATCTGCAAAAGACCTGCAGGAAACAACTATACTGTAAGCGATGACAGATGGGCTCTTGAGTTCTACTACGAGCACAGGAATGATTCTGCGGAAGATCTCGTAAAGGCTGTTCTTGGAAATAAAAAGATGTGGGACCGCGATCTTAACGAAATAAAAGGTCTTACAGATGCGGTTTTACGCGATCTTAAGATGATCAGAGAAGAAGGTGCAGAGGCAGCTTACGCAAGCTGTCTGTAAGCGTTATGTTTGCATTGACCTTGAATTTGGGTTATATTATAATAACTTGTGTATTATTATGCCCAAAAATAAGGGGGATTTACAGATGGTCTGCAGTATGACTGGTTTTGGCAGAAGTGAAGTCACAGAAGGTCAACGCAAGTACATTGTTGAGCTTAAATCTGTTAACAATCGTTATCTTGATATAAATGTCAAGATGCCTAAGAAATTCAACGCATTTGAGTCTGCAATTCGTTCAGAACTAAAAGGCTATATGAAACGCGGCAAGGTTGACGTATTTGTCAGCTATGAGGATTTTTCTGAAACTGAGTCCAGGGTTAAGTATAACAAGGCTATTGCACAAGAGTATTATGATGCCTTGAGAGAGATGTCTAAAGATTTCGGTATTGAAGACGATATCAGACTGTCTCTTTTATCTAAGTTTCCCGAAGTATTCACAATGGAAGAAGAGGAACTTGATGAGCAGGAAGTCTGGACCGGACTTAAGAGAGCTCTGAATGAAGCCGGCAAGCAGTTCATGGAGTCCAGAGCTAAAGAGGGCGAATTCCTTTGCACGGATCTTACGGCTAAACTTGATGAGATGCTCGAGAATGTCGAGTACATCACCATGCGTTCACCCGAGATCATTAAGGAGTACAAGGCTAAGCTCAGAGAGAAGATTCAGGATCTTATGGAAGATAAACAGATCGATGAGAATCGTCTCGCCATGGAAGTTACGATATTTGCCGACAAGGTATGTGTGGATGAGGAGCTTACACGTCTCAGAAGCCATATTGAAGCGACTTCGGATGCACTCAGAAACGGTGATGATAAGGATGGAATCGGAAGAAAACTGGATTTCCTTGCGCAGGAGATGAACAGAGAGGCGAACACCATTCTTTCTAAATCAACTGATCTTAAGATTTCCGACAGGGGAATCGCTCTTAAGACCAATATAGAAAAAGTAAGGGAGCAGATTCAGAACATTGAGTAAACTCATTCATATTGGATTTGGCAATATAGTCAACGCCGACAAGATTATCAGTATAGTCAGTCCTGATGCCGCCCCAATTAAACGAATGGTTCAAAAAGCAAAAGAAGATGGGACGGGAGTTGACGCGACGCAAGGGCGCAAGACCAAGGCAGTTTTGGTCATGGAGAACGGCATGCTTGTGTTATCGGCTCTTTTGCCTGAAACAATCAGTGCTAGAGCACATTCAGAGAGTGAGAGTATTACAGATGAATCGTAAAGGTATTATTATTGTTGTCTCGGGCTTTTCAGGCGCGGGCAAGGGCACAGTTATGAAGGCACTTACAGCTAAGTACGACCAGTACGCTCTGTCTGTATCGGCTACCACAAGGACACCGAGAACAGGCGAGGTCAACGGAAGAGAGTACTTTTTTGTAACTACCGAAGAATTTGAGAAGATGATTGCCGATGACGGGCTTATCGAACATGCAAAGTATGTGAACCACTACTACGGAACTCCCAGAAAGTACGTGGAAGAGAAGCTTGAGAACGGTATCGACGTTATCCTTGAGATAGAGATTCAGGGAGCGCTTCAGATCAAAGAACAATATAAGGACGCAGTTCTTTTATTTATTACACCTCCGTCTGCGGAAGAGCTTGAGAAGAGACTTCGCGGAAGAGGAACAGAGACCGACGAGGTTATCAAAAAGCGCCTCAGCAGGGCAAAAGAGGAATCGGTCGGAATTGAGAAGTACGACTATATTGTTGTAAATGATAAGCTGGACGAGTGTGTTGAGAATGTGCATCGTATTATAAGCGCAGCTCATTGCAGTCCCGACAGAAATCAGGAATTTATAGAAGATATTAGAAAACAGCTTTCAAAATTTTAAATCATTATAGAAATAGAATTTTTTATTGCGGATATCCGCAGGAAAGGAACAACATGATACATCCTTCATATGTAGATCTGATGAAAGTAGTAAACAAGGGAGTTGAAGAGGGTGAGGAGCCTGTAATCAGCTCAAGATATTCAGTAGTTATGGCTACTGCAAAGAGAGCAAGACAGATTATCGCAGGTGATGAGCCTATGGTAAAGGTTAAGGACAAGCAGAAGCCTCTTTCTGTTGCAGTTGAGGAAATGAATCAGGACACACTTCGCATTCTCACAGACGAAGAAAAAGACAATCTTGATGATAACGGCGTAGAGGAAGTTGAGATTACAGAAGAAAACTGATATGAAGATATTGTTTGTATCGCTAGGATGCGATAAGAATAGAGTTGATACCGAGGTTATGCTTGGTATGTTGCATAGCCGTGGGTATGACTTTACAGATGATGAATCGGAAGCAGAAGCAGCAGTTGTTAACACCTGCTGCTTTATAAATGATGCTAAGCAGGAGAGCATTGATGCTATTCTTGAGCTTGCTGAGCTTCGTAAAGAGGGACAGCTGAAGGCGCTTATTGTTACCGGCTGTCTGGCACAGAGATACAAGGAGGAGATTCAGGAGGAGATTCCTGAAGTTGACGAGATCCTTGGTGTAACATCCTCTGATAAGATTATAGAAGCTATTGATGAGACTTTAGCCAGAAACACGATCTTTTCTCACAAGAACTATTTTGATGATATCAATAAAAAGCCTGTGGGAGGCATGGACAGAATCATTACTACAGGCGGTCTTTTTAATTATCTTAAGATTGCAGAGGGGTGCGACAAGCATTGCACCTATTGCATAATACCCAAAGTTAGAGGAAATTACAGAAGTGTTCCGATGGAAGATCTTTTGGCCGATGCGAGAAATCTCGCAGAGAAAGGTGTTTCTGAACTTTTGATAGTTGCACAGGAAACTACTTTGTACGGAACAGATCTCTACGGAGAGAAGAAGCTCCCGGAGCTCTTGCACAAGTTGTGCGAAATTGAGGGCTTTAAGTGGATCAGGGTTTTGTATTGTTATCCTGAAGAGATCACAGATGAACTTATACAAACTATTAAAAACGAGCCTAAGATATGTAATTATCTTGATATACCAATTCAGTCAGGATCCGATAAGATTCTCAAGAAGATGGGAAGAAGAACGAGCAATGCCGAGATCAGGGAGCTTGTTAATAAGCTGCGCAAAGAGATTCCGGATATTTGCATAAGAACCACTCTTATAAGTGGCTTCCCGGGAGAAACTGCGGAAGATCACAACGAGACAATGGCGCTCGTAAGAGATCTTAAGTTTGACAGGTTGGGAGTATTCACATACTCACAGGAAGAAGATACACCTGCTGCGACTATGCCTGATCAGGTGTCTGAGAGGGTAAAGACTACCAGAAGAAATAAGCTTATGAAGCTTCAGCAGGAAATTGCCTTTGAAGCGGCGAATAATATGGTAGGAAGAGATGTTGATGCCGTTATTGAGGGTAGGATCACAGATTCTGATGACGAGGACGGTTTGTCGTACGTGGCGCGCACATATAAGGATGCGCCTGATATCGACGGATATCTTTTTGTTACAGGCGTGCAGAGAGAGCTTATGACAGGCGATTATATAAAGGTACATATAACAGGCTCTAACGAATACGACTTGATTGGGGAGGAAATAATATGAATTTACCGAACAAATTAACAGTATGCAGAGTGATATTGATTCCTTTTTTTGTGTTTTTTCTTTTAGCTGATCCTGCGAGCGTTACCTTTAAGTGGATCGCTCTTGGAATATTCGTGATTGCAAGTCTTACGGATATGCTTGATGGTAAGATTGCGAGAAAATATAACCTTATCACAGATTTTGGTAAGTTTATGGATCCTTTGGCAGACAAGCTTCTTGTTTGCAGCGCGATGATCGGACTTATAGAACTTGAAAGAATTCCTTCATGGATCGTTATCGTCATCATCGCAAGAGAGTTCGTTATAAGCGGATTCAGACTGATCGCTTCCGACAACGGAAGAGTTATTGCCGCAAGTTACTGGGGCAAATTTAAGACAACGTTTCAAATGATTATGGTAATCCTGATGATCGCAGATATTCAAAATCAGGCATTCTATATGCTTACTCAGGTAATTATGTGGATCGCACTTGCGCTCACCATCATTTCTCTCGTGGATTACCTTGTTAAAAATAAGGATGTAATGAATGGAAGTAAATAATAACAACGAAGAAGTAAAGATTAGATATGACGAGTCAGGACTCGATGAGAAGATAATTCGTGCTGTTTCAGAGATGGGATTTGAGTATATGTCCCCCATCCAGAAGGCGGCAATTCCTGTAATGATGGAAGGAAAAGATATTATCGGACAGGCGCAGACCGGAACAGGTAAGACTGCTGCGTTTGGTATTCCTCTTTTGGAGAAGGTTGATCCCGATAATAAGCACTTGCAGGCAGTTGTTCTTTGCCCTACAAGAGAACTTGCAATGCAGGCGGCTGATGATATAAGAGATTTTGCTAAGTATATGCATGGAATAAAGGTCCTTGCTGTTTACGGAGGACAGGATATATCAAGACAGATCAGGGCTCTTTCGGCAGGAGTGCAGATCGTTGTAGGTACACCCGGACGTGTAATGGACCACATGAGAAGACATACCATGAAGATGAAGGATGTCAGAGTTCTCGTACTTGATGAAGCAGATGAGATGCTTGATATGGGCTTTAGGGATGATATTGAGACCATCCTTGACGGTATGCCTGAAGAGAGACAGACAGCTCTTTTCTCAGCTACAATGCCCGAGCCTATCTTACAGATAACAAGAAAGTATCAGAAGGATGCTGAGTATATAAAGATGACTCCCAAGGAGATCACTGTTGCTGCGATCGAGCAGACTTACTACAGGGTTCCCCAGAGGATGAAGGAAGAAGTACTTGTAAGACTTCTTGATTATTACAATCCCGGAAGAACACTTATTTTCTGTAACACAAAGAGAATGGTTGATGAGCTTTCGGAGAAGCTTAAGGGCAAGGGATTCCTTGCTGACGGTCTTCACGGTGATCTTTCACAGAATCAGAGAGACACTGTTATGAAGCTCTTTAGAACAGACAAGATCAATATCCTTATCGCTACGGACGTTGCGGCAAGAGGTATTGATGTAAGCGGTGTTGAGGCTGTATTTAACTTCGATATTCCCGAGGATATCGAGTACTACGTTCACAGAATCGGAAGAACCGGACGTGCCGGCAGAAGCGGAAGATCATTTACGCTTGTTGGCGGTAGAGAGATGTACAAGCTCCGCGAGATCGAGAGAGTTTGTCACACTAAGATCGAGGAAAGAAGAGTTCCTTCTGCGAAAGAGATCACAAGAGTTAAGTCACAGAAGGTCTTTGGTGAAGTTATAGATATTATCGAGAACGGCGATATCGCTTCAACTCTCGAGTTTGTAAATCAGAAGATTGAAGAGGGCGAGTACACTGCTGAGCAGCTTGCTGCCGGATTCATGAAGCTCAAGATGGGTGCCGATATCGAGGATCTTGTTCTCTTTGAGAAGGATTACAGCGGAGATCGCAGACGCAGAGGCGGAAGAGATTATCGCTTTGATGAGAGATCCGGTAGAAAAGACAGAAGAAGAGGTCCCAACGGCGGAAGAAGAGCGTCCGATATCAAGAAGGGCGCATTCGAAGGTAGACGTGCTACTGACGGAAAGCGCGGTTCATCTTCTGGAAGAAGGAAGTTCGAAGACAGACGTGCCGGCGAGAATCGCAGATCGGAGGGTGGCAAAAAGCGCTATTCGTCCAGATCTGTTGAAGGCGGAGCTTCTGCATTTGAGAATGTCGGAAGACTCAATATAAAGGATGAGAAGTCCACAAAAGCGTGGTATGTAGGCGAGGACAGAAATACAATGAATGTATCAAAGTCTGAGCGCAAGAATATAAAATCAGATAATAAAAAGAGAAGTATTGACTATCTTTCAGATGTTGACGATCTTGTAATGGAGAGCTTTGGTAAGCGTAAAAAGTAAAGATAACAGCTGAGCGTAAGGGAGGCAGAACAGTGAAAGACAGAAAAACTCTGATCAGCAAGACCTTAAGAGCAAAGATATTTAATATGGTCAGTGTCGGTGTGATAGACGAGCCGATCAATAAATTCTATGATTTTTTAAGTATTGTTGCGCTGGTTCTGAATCTCTTTTCAGCGTTTGCCATAACCTATGAGTACATGGAGGGGCACTACAAGGGGCTCCTTCTTGGAATCGAGGCTGTGACGACTTTTTTCTTTGCGGTAGACTATCTTTTGAGAGTTATTTCTGCAAACGAGCTTTATCCTAAGGATGATGAAGCTACATCGATAAGAAAATATATTTTGTCATTTACGGGCATCATAGATCTTGTTTCTTTTTTGCCCTACTATCTTTCGGTATTCTTTCCGGTGTTCTTTCCGGCGGGAACGGCTGTATTCAAGCTCTTTAGAGTTGCAAGGATACTTAGGCTGTTCAGGATTAATTCCTATTACGATCAACTTAATGTCATAACGGAAGTCATAAGCAGGAAAAAGCAGCAGCTCATGGCTTCGGTGTTTATTATTCTGATACTCATGATGGCTGCAAGCCTGTGCATGTATAGTGTTGAACATGAGCAGCAACCCGAGACGTTTAAGAATGCTTTTTCAGGCATATGGTGGTCTGCATCGACACTTCTGACAATCGGTTATGGCGATATCTATCCGGTCACGATCATGGGTAAGATACTTGCGATAATAATTGCGTTCCTTGGAGTTGGCATGGTTGCGATCCCTACAGGTATCATATCCGCGGGATTCGTCGAGGAGTTTCAAAGGCTTAAGGATATCGGCTCATTTACTGAGGAAGAGAATATCCATTTTATCAGGGTTATGCTTGGAAGTAGCGATTCATGGACGGGCAAGAAGATTTCCGATATCGGACTTCCGGAGGATATCATGATCGTTGCGCTTCAGAGGGATAGCGAGACAATTATTCCAAGAGGCGATACTGTTCTTTGTGCGAGTGATCTTATAGTTCTGTGCGCCGAGAAGACGAAGGAACTTCAGCCTGTTTCGATCAAAGAGATTGTCATAAATGAAGGCCATTCCTGGAATAATACTGCGATAAGGGATATAGATATTTCAAGGCAGAGTTATATCTTCATGGTTAGAAGGGATAACAAAGCGATCGTACCTAACGGAAAGCTTGTAATAAAGGCGGGTGACGTTGTGCTTTTGTACGACAAACACCTGCACAATGAAAATATATAAAGAGGTAAAAATGTTTAGCTTGGAAACAAAGAAAAAAATACTTAGTAACACGGAATTGTTCGTTCTTGATATGGACGGAACATTCTATCTTGAAAACGACATATTGGACGGCTCGCTTGATTTCCTGGAAGCGGTAAAAAGAGCCGGTAAGAGATATATCTTTTTTACAAATAATTCATCTACATCTTCTGAGGAGTACATAAAAAAGCTTGCGCGCATGAATTGCCACATCACAAGCGACATGATAATGACATCGGGCGATGTAATGATAAAGTTTCTCAAGACATGTTATAAGGGAAAAACGGTTTATCTGCTTGGAACACAGCCGCTTAGAGAGAGTTTTGAGAAGGCTGGAATAAATCTGTTTGATGCAGAGAATGAGGGACGCCCTGATATTGTTGTTGTAGGATTCGATAAGACTCTTACGTACGAGACTCTTACAAATGCGTGCACATACATAAGAGAGGGTTCGCTCTTTCTTGCGACACACCTTGATATCAACTGTCCTGTAAAGGATGGCTTCATACCTGATTGCGGAGCTATATGCGCAGCTATTGAGTTGTCGACAGGCGTAAAACCCAGATTTGTCGGAAAACCGTTTAAGGAAACTGTAGAAATGGTAGTTGCTTCTACTGGTGTAGAGGCTTCGAAGATTGCATTTGTCGGAGACAGGATCTATACGGATGTTGCAACAGGCGTAAATAACGGTGCTATGGGAGTTCTGGTTCTTACGGGTGAGACTAAAGAAGAGGATATTCCTGCATCTAAAGTAAAGCCTGATGCGGTATTTGCTTCTATTAAAGAAATGGGAGAAATGCTGGCGGAGTGAGCCTGCGAATAATCGTTTATACTTTGATTAATGTTAAACAGGTCGGAAATTTATGATTTCCGACCTGTTTAGAAAAGAGAGAAAAGTGGGGGTTTACTTTGAGGATAGCTTAAACAGTGGTTGTGATTTATTTTTAACCACAAAAAGATTTTATTTAATTTTTTCGATTATGTCTATGCTTATAAAGTGAATGTGTAATTTTTGCAAGATTTCGTTCATATTAGTACTTCTCTTTATTAAGAAAATAAAATTAATCAGGGTGCTAAACGTGCTATAGTAAGCATAAAATGTTACATTTGAAATTTTATTTTAAATAAATTAGCTTTATGATATAGTTTAAAATAATTCTTTTAAACCAGGTTTTATTTATTTAAATATGGAGTCGAGGTTGCAAGCGTGATGAATAGCGGAAGAAGAGAACCTAAGTGTGTGATCATTTCGGCGGGAAGTTTTGTGCCGGTTGAAATAAAAATTTACGAGGAAGATTATCTTATTGCCTGTGACGCAGGATTTGTATATGCGGAGCAGTTGGGGCTTCTTCCTGATCTTATTGTGGGAGATTTTGATTCTATGGCGGAACTTGGTCCCGGTGCAATGAGAAGTCTTGAAGAAATTATCGAATCCGATCCCGAAAGAATTCTTAAACTCGACGTGAAAAAGGACGACACAGACACTATTAAGGCGGTAAAAATTGCTCTTTCAAAGGGCTACAAAAAGATCTACATCTACGGTGCTTTGGGCGGTTCACGTTTTGATCACAGTTTTGCCAACATACAGACTTTGTTGTATATTAAACATAATGGCGGAACGGGATATATCATGGAGCATGACAAGATGCTCATGATCGCGGAGAATGAGACTGTGAGGTTTAACAGAGGGAATACGGGTTATCTTTCTATCTTTTCTCTTTCCGAAAAATCTTATGATGTGACTTTGAAGGGGCTTATGTACACTCTCGACAACGGCACTCTTTCAAATGATTTTCCGCTTGGCGTTAGTAATGAGTTTATCATTGACGAGGAGGCAGAGATATCCGTGGGCAGGGGGACGCTTCTTGTATGTGTTCAATTTTTTGAGGACAACAGATGATTACTGCTTGCAATACTCTGAATGTGTATGATCTGTTTTCTTGCAAAGTTTTTTATAAAAGATTATTCACAGGTTAAGAATCCTAAAGTGAGACAGCAATACGGCGTACTTAGTGGTGTTGTCGGTATTGCTCTTAACTGTATTCTTTTTGTTTCTAAATTGGCTGCGGGCTTTATTACCGGGGCAATTTCTATTATGGCGGATGCTTTCAACAATCTTTCGGATGTTGGCTCATCCGTTGTAACTCTTGTGGGTTTCAAGCTTTCGGGCAATGAAGCTGACGAGGAACATCCCTTTGGACATGGAAGAATTGAATATGTTGCGGGACTTATAGTTGCGCTCCTTATTATTCTGATGGGCGTTGAGCTTGTGCGTACTTCTTTCGGAAGAATTTTTAATCCGGAGGAGATCAGCTTTGATCCAGTTGTTGCGTGCATTCTTGTTTTTGCGATTTTTGTAAAGCTCCTTATGTATTTCGGAAATAAGGAAGCGGCAAAAGCAATAGACAGCGCGGCGCTTAATAATACCGCACTCGATAGTATCTCAGATGTTTTTACAACGTCGGTAGTACTTGTCTGCACGATAATCACGTATAAGACGGGAGTTTCTCTTGACGGCTTCGTCGGAATCGTTGTCGGCGCGCTTATCATAAAGACCGGAATTGAGGCTGCGAGAGATACGATCAATCCGCTTCTTGGCGAGCCTCCAAGTAAGGAGTTGGTAAAAGAGATCGAAGAGACGGTTATGTCTCATGAAAATATTTTGGGAGTTCACGACCTTGTGATCCATAACTACGGACCGACTGGACTTTTTATGTCGCTTCATGCGGAAGTTGATGCGGGAATGGATCTCATAACGGTTCACGATTTTATCGATGATATCGAGAGTGAGCTTAGAGCTAAGTATAGCTGCGAGGCTGTGATACATATGGATCCTGTTGTTATAGGAGATAAGGACACCGAGATGTTAAAGCGCAAGGTCAGATATATAGTAAAGGCGCTTGATCCGGAGCTTCTTTTCCATGATTTCAGATTG
Source organism: Butyrivibrio sp. (assembly GCA_017620235.1). Lineage (GTDB taxonomy): Bacteria > Bacillota > Clostridia > Lachnospirales > Lachnospiraceae > Butyrivibrio. The sequence goes on from JAFZQT010000075.1 coordinate 14,581, forward strand.
AAACATTCCAAAGACAAGGAGCGGAGGGTTGCGTTTGATCTAAGCGTTCCATACAAATACAAGATGAAAGACGATGAGATAATAGGGTATCTCGATGAGCAGATAAAGAGAATAGAACCTGATATCAATTGTGATATTACTATAGATAAAACTGAAATGTGATGTAGTTTAGACATGGAGGAAAGAAATGTTGGGTTTAAAGAAAATTAAAAATGGTTTTATTGAAATTGTAAAAGAGCATCCGGTCTCGGTTATAAGCATGATTATATCGATGATTTTTTGGAGCATGACTGTAGATTATAATTCTGATAGTTATGCCCAGTGTGTGGCAATTTTTCTGACTCTTTTTGCAGTTGTAGTGCTTCCTTGTGAGGTATATCGTTTGTACAAAAGAAAGACGGATGAGAATTATTCTTTTAAGAATAAAAAGAATCTGATCGTAAATGGCATTATTATAGCTGTTGGTACTGTGCTCAGCTTTTTCACGGGGGTTATGTTTACATATGACAGCGCTGTGCTTGCAAAGAAATTGGGTACAGATAAGTTGTCTTTAGAGGTTTCTTCTGAGTATATATACAGGATCACTGCATGTTTCATGATCGCAGCAGTATGTGCTGCGTTATATCTTTTCATGAAAAAGAGCGGAGAATCGTTTGAGACTTATACGGCAAAAGCGTTTTGTGGTCTCATGAAAGCGGAGCTTGTTTATTTGGTTATTTTTACAGGACTTACAATGATCCTTGGAGCGTTCAGTGCGCTTATTTATGAGCTTGATTTTGATATATATGCGCAAGTGTGGGTACTTCTTGCCGGATTTGTGCAGTTCCCGTGCGTTCTTCTCGGGCTCTCGAAAACAGAAGACGAGATATCCAAGTTTGGAAAGATCATGCTCAATTATGTGTTGACAGGACTTTTGGCGATTGCGTTTGCTATTATATATGTTTATATCGTAAAAGTTTTTGTGCAGTGGACATTTCCTTTATATATGGTGTTTGGTATTCTTACGGCATTATTTGGCTTTGGCGTGTTTATCTGGACAATGGCGCAGGGCATATGCGAAGAGAATATGAGAAAGATTTTTAAATATATGCCACTTCTTTTTATTCCCTGCATTATTATGGAAATCATAAGTCTTGGAAGACAGATTTCTATTTACGGGCTTACGCTTGCGAGATATGCGGGAATAGCGGCTATCGTGTTTGAGATTGCATATTTTGTTCTGTATATTTACAACATGAAAAAAGAGAAGAATGCGATGCCTGTTGTGTTTGCCATTGTTATAGCGGTTGCGTATGTATCTCTTTTGGCGCCCGGAATAAATGCGTATTCAGCGGTTATTGCATCGCACAAGGGAAATGTGATGAAGTATCTTGAAGGCAAAACAGATGCGAAGGCAGAGCGTAAGGCAAAAGAGTCGTACAGAACGATCATATATTCTTGCGGAGCTGTGGGAGAGAAGTTTGTCGATAAGAAGCTGACTGAGGAGCAGAAAAATGTAATGTTGGAACTTGCCGGAGACAAATATGAATACGAAAGCGGTTCTTTCTATGTTTGTGCAAACAGAAGAGAAGTTGACAGTTTTGATATTTCCGGCGGATATGAGAAACTTTATATTGCAGATATCAGTTTTAACTGCCATGATACTATGGAAAGCGATAGGCCGGACGGTCTTTATGAATATGAAGTTGACTGCGGCGGGGAGATGATAGGTACTGTCAATCTTGAAGCTGTGGTAAAAAAACTTATTGAACTTGATAAAGAAGAGGCAAGCGCTGAAGAGCGGGATTCTGTTATTGATGCGCCGGTTGATCTTATTGATGGCGGAAAAATGATAATTACTTATATCAGTGTAGAGTATGGTGAAGATGAAGGACATATCGAAAATATAGATGCGAATGGCTATGCTGTAAAGTAGGGTAAAGAAAGATTTGGAAAGTTAAAAAGAGGCACCATCTTCATGTTGGGATTAGTTTTTTGACAAGATAATCCACGTGAAGGTGGCGCCTTTTATGTACGAAACTTTAATTTTTCCAATATAAGTCTTTTAGTCGTTGATTCCGTCTATTTTGCGTGGTAATATGTTAATATTCTATTAAAAAATGTTTTGTAAACAGAAATATATGAGGTATGTAATGGCAGAAAGAGAAGTATTTATAGACACAAACGTGTTCACGGGGATAGTTGAGAATATTCAGAATGCAGCGGCAAGCTGTATTCTTTCAGATGGGCTTCTTGGGAATCTTAAAGTCATGGAAGGTACTGATACAGGAAGAAAGATGAATGCGATCCTTAAGAAGATTTACCAAACGCAAGACGCATATAGACATGAAACTTCGGATTCGCTTCCAAGAGCGCTTCTTACACTAAGGGACAGCATGATCGAACAGGATAAGATCCTCGGAGACAGCCTTACTGTGGAAAAAATTGGAGGAAAGAGGTAATGGGGATTCATTCGGATATTTCAAGATTACATCAGAAAATAAGAGAGTGCGAGGAAGGGATAGCTGAGCTTGAAGATGCTAGAGATTTCCTAAATCAGAAATACAGGATAATACAAGACGATGCATATGAACCTGCGAAAAACTTTGATATAACATGCGGCGAACAGTTTAGAGGAAAGCTCGAAGAAAAAGTTGAAGATGCACGGTATGATATCACCATTAAAACTGAGAATTGCCAAAACGATACACTGGAATTTATAGCACAGATCGATGTGACAATAGAGAAATTTCGTGAAATGATATGCGAATATGAAAGGGAAATAGAGCAGCTTGAAGAAGAACTACGAGCAAGAGAAGCAAGCCAAAGCAGAGAATAGAGGATAAGTATAATGGGGAAAACATGGGACACGGAAGAGATAGAAAAATTTATTGAGTCGATTACCGGAGTATTTGATAGATATACCGAACATTTACGTTCATTGGAAGATGGATTGGCAAAGTATTACAATAATGATACATACAGAGGTCAAGCGGCTGAAGCCTCTAAGAACTTTATTGATGAGGGGCAAAACAAACTTCACATGAAACAGATAGATGTTCAGAAACGCATGGTTTTTAAGTATTACGAGATACTTAGTGCATTTAAGGATAATGTGGATTCATCTCCTAAGGCAAGGATAGATACAGATCTTGTCCTTGATATTAAAAAGTATTTTAAGGCTTGCGATGAAGTCATCGATGTTACCGGATATGAGGTGGAATGTAAAGCAAGATATATAGCTGATAAGTTTGGATGGATTAATAGAAATCTGACGCTTCCAAGTTATCGCGTTTTGAGCGAGATGTACAAAGACTTAGACGGCTCAGGCGGTTTACTTGATTACTGTATCAGGAAGGTTGAAGAGTTTGATGCAGAAATGTGCAGTGATGTTGATAGTAGCGGGATTGAAGATGATGTAGATGAGCTTCATGGGAAAATAATTACTACGACTTCTGCATTAGATATAATACATGTGCAGGTTGAGAATGTTTTGAAGAAATCGGTAGGGCTTGTTAAGGCAAGTATTGTAAATCCCAATAATCCTTTTGCTTTATTTAATAACAAGAAGCTACCGAAGTATTTGAATATACATGGAATGAAATTATATCTATCTAATGGAAAAAGTGATGATGACCATATTTATGTTGATGATTCGAAAAGAGTTAGAATAGGTACTGTCAGCGACGATTTTATTAAGGTTACAGGCGTTCCTGGCAAAACAGGTCCGGTATTTGGAGGAAATCAAGCATGGCTTATAGATTTTCCTGGAGATGGGAAATTATATAGTGATTATGGATGTGGAATAGTTGCTTCAGTGAATCAATATCTGTATTTAACAGGGCAAACAACAATATCTTATGAGGAATACAGAAATTTGGTATACAAATTTATTAATGCAGAAGATCAACCTGCAGCTAGACGTGATACACATATAGAAGTGAGAAAACAGGCATTGAAGGGACCTATTGGTGGAGCTTTACCTGATCAGATGTCAACTTATATTACTTCAATGTGTGAAGATAAAGGGGTTAAAGTTTCCTCAAATTGGGATGGTATAAGGGGATATGAAGCTGATTATGAAAATATGAAAAAGCAATTAGAAAAAGGTATACCAGTAATATGGTCAGTGCATAGTTTTGATGGAGATAAAATTCATTTTCACGAATATGATCCTTCAAGTGGAGTATATCTGTATGTATGTGATGAACAAACGGATACTTTGATAAAGGGAGGCAGAGCTTCAAGTCACTATATTATTGCGACTGGTATTTATGAAGATTATGATGATAATGGAGAAAAAAGAAGAATGGTAGAAATTTCTTCTTGGGGCGAAAAGTATTATGTCGATTACGATCAGTATATCGGTGTGGTTTCAAAGAATCCTTGTAACCAGCCTTTTTCAAGTGTTATGAATACTAAGATTAATTGAAGGAATAACGGATGAATCAGAGAAAAAAATATAGTGCATACATTTTGATAATTATGATTGCATTGCTTACAACTGCATGCGGTCCAAGATTTTATAAGAATAGGTTTAATATAGGAACATCATACAAAAAATGGATCAAGGAAATAGGAATCTTTTCCAGTAAAAACATAAATGTTTGGGGCTATGAAGAAGATGAAAACTTGATAACATTGGATATAATATATGACAATGGATTGGATGGATATAAAGAATTATGCGATATAATCAATGCTCATAATAAATTTGTCGAAGAAAATCCTGACTATTTTCCTGAAAATATACGAATCAATATTATTAATACTGCTGGAAGTCAACAAATCATATCAACTTTTAATAATTTCCCAAGTGGGTATCCTGAATTAGATAGAGCGGGAAGCATCAAAATCCAATGTATGAGTATGCGAATGGAGTCTGATAATAGTGTTGAATTAAGTGCAGGGGATGAAATACAGTTTGATGTTCCGGTAGTATGTTTGATATTTGATGATATGCCTGCTAATAGTGAATATTCTTTTTTGAATTCATTTAGCAAAGCTGAGCAGGTTATTATATATTTCTCGGATGCAGAGAATTATAGTAGAGAAACTGCTTGCGAGGATATTAGAAAATATTTGCCAAATGTTGAAATATATGAAAAAGCATATAATGCAGAGGAGAAAGAGTACCATTTACAAAAAATACAGTGAATTAAATAGAATATGGGGATATGAGCAAAAGTAATTCTTTTATTATATGGCTCTTCAGGGGTAATGGTGGGTGAAAAATGCCATTATCCCCAGAATTTATGCTGATCATGCGCCTCGAGATTTTCTGTTAGGAAGTGGAATCCTCAAATCCGAGCATACTAAGTAGACCATATCGAGCATGTTT
>JAFZQT010000009.1 GCA_017620235.1 Butyrivibrio sp.
GCCTTTGTTGTGATCTCACCTGTGATAAGTACGAAACCTGTGCAAGTAGCTGTCTCGCAAGCAACACGGCTCATAGGATCCTCTGCCATGCATGCATCAAGGATTGCATCTGAAATGTTATCGCAGATCTTATCGGGATGTCCCTCTGTTACTGACTCTGATGTGAAAATAAATTTGTCCATTCTTTTTCCTTTCTTGCGCCTTTTGCGCCATAAAAAATGAAATCCGCTTGTTGCGTGCACAAACAAGCGGAACTGATCGATTTTCAGACCCTCTTATTGCTCGTAGTCCGTTACCGGAATTGCACGCTCAGGTTGGCACCTTCCTCATCTATGAGGGGTTGCCGTGGCTTCACAGGTCCTATGTACCTCCACCACTCTGAATAAGAGAACTTCATATAAAATTGTAAAAAAGCGAACTCACTTTTTTTGTTGCGAGTTCGCTTTTGATAATACAATATAAGAATAATAAAAGCAATAGTTCAAATGATAATAATTATCTAAACTCCGTAAATCACTCCCAACCCTCTCCCCATATCTTGTTGCACAGATCAATGCAGTATTGCTTGGAAAAAGAACTGTCTTTTAATCTTATCTCATTTTCATTTGCCAAGTCCTCTGAATATTCAGAAAGTGGATAAACAGTGACTCCATGTTCCTCGCTACGGTTGTGACATACAAGTGCCCTGATCGAATGATCTTTGATCACAACTTCGCCGTCGGGATTTTGGGTAAGAGTGACCTTTGCCATTCCACCAACGCTTCTGTCAGCCACACCGGTTCCTGATGAAGACGTCCAGCTGACAAAATTTCCGATCGAATAGTATACAAGCATATCTCCGCCGCCATGGTTGTTGGTTATCTCAGCGTTTCCGTCACCTATCATTTCAATAGGTTCGATCACATGCGGATGTGCTCCTATAACAAGATCTACGCCGTTTTCTCTAAAAAACTCAGTCCATTTCTTCTGATAATTATCAACATCAAGGTTGTATTCGGTTCCCCAATGCGGGCAAAAAACTGTGAAATCAGCATTTTCTTCCGCGAATCGGATGTCTTTTGCCACCTTATCCTCATCCAGTATATCCACTGCATATGGCATATCCGAAGGAAGAGAAATGCCGTTTGTTCCGTAAGTATAGTTAAGAACCGCGATCTTAATGCCATTCTTCTCAATAATATCTATATTTTCGTACTCATCCTCTGTCTCGTTTATTCCAACCACATTCATCTGAGGATAATTCTTTTTCCAAAAATCACGGCAGTTTAATATCCCTTTTTTGCCCTTATCAAGTGCATGGTTCGTCGCACTGCATACTATATCAAAACCTGCTGCCACAAGCGCATCCCCTACTTCGTAAGGTGCATTAAACTCGGGATAACCTGAAATACCAAGTTCCACGCCACCAATAATAACCTCTTGATTCACCATGGCAATATCAGCATTTTCAATTTCAGGCTTCATGTTCTCGAATATAAAATCATAATTATAATTACCAGCGGAATCACGTGCCACTTGCTCAATCTGCTCATGAAGCAGAATGTCGCCCACCATGACTAAAGTAACATCAGAAGAACTCTGTGATACCGTTTCTTCCAAAGAAACCGCTACCGCAGAATCATCATCTTGTGACGTTGAAGATATTTCATTTGTCCGGTTCCCACTGGATTCTTCCGTCAAGCTTTCCACATTCAGTATTTCACATCCTTCAACACACAATACGCATATTAACGAAATCAAAAAAGCTCTTCGTTTCCTCATATTGTGTACCTCTTATACATACTATTTTATCAGAAAAAAATTCCCGAGCGAATATCGCTCAGGAATTTTCTATCTGTCATATTATGTATGATTTCGACACCTATATCATCAGATGATCTTATCGAATGTCTCAGCAAGTGAAGGATAAATAGTCTTGAACTGCTGATATCTTGCTTCGTACTTTGCAACAAGCTCAGGATCGGGCTTCTCTGTCTTGTCTACCTTAACGATAGCAGCTGCAGCATCTTCTACGCTCTTGTATGCTCCGCATGCAACCATAGCAAGCATAGCGCCACCCATTCCGGGTCCTTCCTCACATGAAGGAACATCAACTTCTACGTTGAGGATGTTAGCGATCATTCTTCTCCAAAGAGGGCTCTTTGCACCACCACCACAGATCATTGTTCTCTTGGGAGCTACACCGATGCTCTTTGCAACTTCGTACATATCTCTTGTAGCGAAAGCAACACCTTCAAGAACAGCCTGTGTCATGTCTTCTCTTGTTGTATCCATTGTGATACCTGTGAAAGTAGCACGTGCGTTAGGATTGTTCCAAGGAGATCTCTCACCCATAAGATAAGGAAGGAAGAATACATGGTTCTCACCAAGCTTGTCGATTCCCTTCTGCTCATCTGCATAATCCTTAGTCTTAAGGATTTCATCCATCCACCACTTATTGCAGCTTGCTGCGCTGAGCATGCATCCCATAAGGTGGAAGTGTCCGTCAGCATGATCGAATGAGTGAAGTGCGTTATTGCTGTCTACAGCAAAGCTGTCTGAAGACATAAAGATTGTTCCGCTGGTTCCAAGTGAAATGTTGCACTTGTTGTTTCCAACTGTTCCTGTTCCTACAGCTGCTGCCGCATTGTCGCCGGCACCTGCTGCGATAACAACACCGTCTTTAAGTCCGAGCTCAGCAGCAAGATCGTGCTTTAACTCGCCAACCTTCTCGAAACTGTCAAAGAGCTTTGGAAGCATATCTTCTGTGATTCCACAGATATCGCACATCTCTTTTGACCATTTACGGTTCTGTACGTCCAAAAGAAGCATTCCTGAAGCATCAGAATAATCTGTGCAGAATGTTCCTGATAACTTATAAGCAAGGTAATCCTTGGGAAGCATGATCTTCTTGATCTTCTTGAAGTTCTCAGGCTCGTTCTCTTTTACCCAAAGAATCTTAGGTGCTGTAAATCCTGCAAATGCGATGTTTGCAGTGTACTTAGAAAGAGTCTCTTTTCCAATCTCATTGTTGAGATAATCAACCTGTTTCTGAGTTCTTCCGTCGTTCCAAAGAATTGCGGGACGGATAACTTCATCGTTCTCATCAAGAATAACAAGTCCGTGCATCTGTCCGCCAAAACTGATGCCTGCAACCTCAGACTAATCAACATCCTTAAGGAGATCCTTAAGTCCTGCTATTGCCTCGTTGTACCAGTCTGCAGGATTCTGCTCTGACCAGCCGGGCTGAGGGAAATAAAGTTTGTACTCCCTTGATGTTGTTACGTGAATTTTACCTGTCTCATCCATAAGCACGATCTTAACCGATGACGTTCCCAAATCTACTCCAAAATAAAGCATATGTAACCACCTAAATAAATATATAAGCGTCA
>JAFZQT010000010.1 GCA_017620235.1 Butyrivibrio sp.
AATCGGAACTGAATACAAGATAACTGATATTAACACCGGCGGAGATGAGGAAATGGAAGGCTTTCTTTTTTCGCTGGGATGTTACAGCGGAGAGAACATTACCGTGGTTGATAAAAAGAGAAATCTGGTCGTATCTATAAAAGATGCTCGTTATAATATCGATCCTGAACTTGCTTCTTCGATCTATATCTAGAACCGTGACATTATAAATTGCGCCAGAAAAGATATTTAATATCTCAAAAGTAGGAGGGAATTATGAGAATCGCACTAACGGGAAATCCCAACAGCGGAAAGACCACTATGTACAATGCGCTGACGGGACGAAACGAAAAGATTGGTAACTGGGCCGGTGTAACTGTTGACAGGAAGGAAAGCGTTATCAAATCAAAGTATAACGAAAGCGGTAAAGAACTTATCGCAGTAGACCTTCCGGGAGCATATTCAATGTCTCCGTTCACATCAGAGGAGAGCATCACAAGCAGCTATGTTAAGAATGAGCATCCTGATGCGATCATCAATATCGTTGATGCTACAAACCTAAGCAGAAGCCTTTTCTTTACAACACAGCTTTTAGAGCTTGGAATTCCTGTAGTCGTTGCGCTAAACAAGAGCGATGTCAATGACAAGAAGGGGAACAAGATCGATGAAAAGAAGCTTTCAGAAAAGCTTGGCTGTCCCGTAATAAAGACTGTTTCAACAACAGATGCAGGCATCAAGGAAGCCGTATCGATGGCTGCAAGTCTTGAGGGAAAGGGACAGAAAGCGCCTTATCATCAGGGGAATATCGACCTTTCAAACAAGGAAGATGTTGAAGCTGCGGACAGAAAGAGATTTGATTTTGTAAAAGATATCGTAAAGGATACGGAAGACAGAAAGGTACTTACAAAAGATAAGACTAAGGGAGACGCTATAGATAAGGTTGTTACAAATCCTGTTTTGGGCATACTTATCTTTGCGGGTATCATGTTCCTTGTTTTCTATATCAGTCAGACAACAGTCGGAACCTGGCTTGCAGACATACTAGTCGGATGGATAGAGTCATTCCAGGAATGGGCAGGAGAACAGCTTGGAGATGCCAATCCTCTTCTCTATGCGCTGCTTATAGACGGTATAATAGGCGGTGTCGGTGCCGTAGTTGGTTTCCTTCCTCTTGTTATGGTAATGTATTTCCTCATAGCTTTGCTCGAGGATTGCGGATATATGTCAAGAGCAACGGTAGTTCTTGATCCGATCTTTAAGAAGGTCGGTCTTTCAGGAAAATCCGTTATCCCCATGATAATCGGAACAGGCTGCGGAATTCCCGCTATCATGGCTTGTAGAACCATAAAAAATGAAAGAGAACGCAGAAGCACAGCTATGCTTGCAACATTCATGCCATGTGGTGCGAAGCTTCCCGTAATCGCTCTTTTTGCCGGAGCATTCTTCCCCGAAGCAACATGGGTAAGCTTTATCTGCTACATGCTCGGCATAGTACTTATTCTTCTTGGCGCATTGCTCATTAAAGCGATCACAGGAATGAAATACAGAAAGAGCTTTTTTATCATTGAGCTTCCCGAATATAAAGTTCCCAGTATTTTATTTGCATTAAAGAGCATGCTTGAAAGAGGTAAGGCATATATAATCAAAGCCGGTACAATAATCCTTGTATGTAACACAGTTGTTCAGATCATGCAGACATTCAACTGGAGTTTTGAAGCAGTTGAAGAAGGCATGGAGGACACATCGATCCTTGCTAGTATCGCAGGACCGTTTGCCGTAATTCTTATACCTATCGTAGGTATTGTTTCATGGCAGCTTGCAGCAGCAGCCATAACAGGATTCATTGCAAAAGAAAATGTAGTCGGAACCATAGCTACATGTTTTGCAATAACAAATTTCATTGATACAGAAGAGCTAGAACTCATAGGAGAAGGCAATGCAGTAGCTGCAGTCATGGGCATAACAAAGGTTGCAGCACTTGCATATCTGATGTTCAACCTCTATACACCTCCGTGTTTTGCGGCACTCGGCGCTATGAATTCAGAAATGAAATCAGCGAAATGGCTGTGGGGTGCAATAGGACTTCAGCTTGCAACAGGATTTACTGTCGGATTCTTGGTATATCAGATAGGAACACTTATTGTGACAGGTTCGTTCGGTGCAGGTTTTGTAGGCGGACTTATAGCAGTAGCTTGCTTTGCAGCGATAATCGTAGCTATAATTAAGAAGAATCAAAGGAGCATTGCTACCGAGTATCAATTAAGCTAGGAGAATACCTAAATGAGTGCATTGATTGCAAATATCATAGTTACCGCTATATTGATCTTTATAGTATCCGGTGCATGTTATTATATTTACAAAGAGAAGAAAAAAGGCAATCATTGCATAGGCTGTCCCATGGCAGCAAGCTGTCCGAGAAAAGCAGTCGGCTGTCAGGAAAATCACAAGAAATAGATTAAAGGCTTCGCGTTTTGCGGAGCCTTTAAAAGAGGATTTTGACAATGTCAAACATGGTCATTATAGTTTCGCTGGCAATAATATTGACTTTTGCAGTAAAAAACACTGTTTCACATTTTAAAGGGGAGAGTTCATGCTGCGGAGGTGGAAGTAAGGATGTAAAAACAAAACCTGCAAAGTTAAAGCAGGTAGTATCGACAAAGATCGTAAAAATAGACGGCATGCACTGCGAACACTGTTATACAAGGGTTGCGAATCTTTTTAACTCCATGGAGGGAGTAAATGCCAAAGTGTATGGTAAAAGAGGTGAAGCAGTCCTTAAGTTTGAAAAGATCATGAGCGATGATGAAATAAAAAAGATAATTGAAGATAACGGATATGAAGTTGTTTCTATAACAGAAAAGTAAATTTTTTTGCTGTACAGTTAGACACATCTAACCACATTTAAACAAGGAATGAATCATGAACAAGAGTAAATCAGCGGAAGACTATATGAAAAACATACTGGTCCTCCTTAAGAGGAACGGAGCGGTAAGATCCGTTGATATAGCGGACGAGATGGGTGTGACCAGACCCAGCGTATGCAATGCCATGAAAAAAATGCGCGATGAAAACCTGATCTATTTTAATGGGAAAGGGCTTATTTTTTTTACTGATGAAGGTAAAGTAATTGCGGAAAAAGCATATAGAAAACATGCTCTGCTCACAAAAGCACTAATGGGAATAGGCGTAAAAGAATCTATCGCTGTAAAAGAAGCATGCAGCATAGAGCATGTGATAAGCGATGAAACTTATGAATGGATGAAGTAATTGCTGCCGCAAAGAAGGCCTGCTGTCATGACTTTATTATGGCATTGCCCGAAGGTTATGAAACTGTGATAGGCGAAAACGGTGCAAGTCTGTCAGGAGGGGAGAGACAGAGAATATCGATCGCAAGGGCGATTATGAAAGATGCCCCGATAATAATACTCGATGAGGCTACAGCAAATGTAGATCCAGAAAACGAAAAGGATCTTATGGAAGCAATAGAGGCTCTTACAAAAGAAAAGACGATACTTATGATCGCACACAGATTAAAGACTGTGAGAAATGCGGATAAGATTTTTGTTGTTGATAAAGGAAAGATAGTCCAGGCTGGCAGTCATGAGCAGCTCATGCATAAAGAAGGAATATACAAAAACTTTATTCTGGTCAGAAAGCAGGCTGTAAGCTGGAAACTCACATAATCTAAAACTATATATAAAAGAACTTGACAGGCTATGAACATAGATATAAAATGTTCATAGCCTGTTAGTTTTATCTAACATAGGCGATGAGGAAAAGATATGGGAAAAGCATTTTCAGATAAGGAACGGGAAGAAATAAAAGAGAAGCTTAGAAGAGCAGGTCTTAAGATTCTTGCACAGACAGGAATTAAGGATATATCCATAAGAGACATTACAAAACAGGTGGGGATCGCTCAGGGAGGATTTTACAGCTTCTAT
>JAFZQT010000076.1 GCA_017620235.1 Butyrivibrio sp.
ACAAAAAATATAAATTTCCTGCCGGAAAGTCTGAACCTGCAGTGTCCTCCCTTGTCATCCACAGCCATAAGCTCTTCAAAGGCCATAAGAAACAGCGGGAAAAATGCCACTGAATCAGTAAAGTGGTTGAATACTATATTGCAGGCATTAAAACCGGAGAATGCAAAAAGGTAGCCGCCAATCATGGCATTGGTATATTTTCTTACATATCGCCTGATGTAGAGGTATGCACAGGTCGCTGCAGATGCATACTTCATAGCCATGAGAAAAGGCATCAGGTAAGGGATTGCTGTTTCGGGAAATAGCGTTGTGATCCAAAAGAACGGACTTCCCCAGAGATAAAAGGCGAAATCACCGAACATGGTACCGCCAAGGTCCACATTCCAGTTCCAGAAAAACTCACCGCTTCTAACCGCCCTGTGAGCAAGGATATAGAAAGGAACCTGCTGGATATTGTAATCACCGTAATAGAAAAAGGGTAATCCTCTGGAAATAAAGATAGGAAGTACAGCAAGAATGTACATCACATAAGAACTGGTAAACATGATCACAGGAACATACCATCTTTTCTCCACGTTATCACTACTCACCTTTAAGTCCTTAAAACCAAAATCTGACATTTCATAATCTCCTCAAAAACAAATAGAGTGTCACTATACTATTGATATAATGACACTCTAATTAATTCTATTCTACTTAGAGAATATTTTCAAATACTTATCAGTTGTTGATAAGCTTATCTGACTCGTTGTTCCAGCTGTAGAGCTTACGGATCTCAGCACCAACCTGCTCAGCGGGATGCTCAGCAGCAAGCTTTCTCATAGCCTGGAAGTGTACCTGTCCGCCTGCCTCTGACATGTCGAGAAGGAACTCTTTTGCAAAGGTTCCATCCTGGATGTCGGAAAGGATCTTCTTCATTGTCTTCTTGGTCTCTTCTGTAACGAGCTTGGGTCCTGTGATGTAATCACCGTACTCAGCTGTGTTGGAGATTGAATATCTCATTCCCGCGAAACCTGACTGATAGATAAGGTCTACGATGAGCTTCATCTCATGTACGCACTCGAAGTATGCGTTTCTTGGATCATATCCTGCCTCAACAAGTGTCTCGAAACCACACTGCATAAGTGCGCAAACACCACCGCAAAGAACAGCCTGCTCACCGAAGAGGTCTGTCTCTGTCTCTGTTCTGAAGTTAGTCTCAAGAAGACCGGCTCTTGCTCCACCGATTCCTGCACCATAAGCAAGTGCAAGATCAAGTGCCTTACCTGTAGCATCCTGCTCAACAGCAACAAGACAAGGTGTTCCCTTTCCTGCCTGGTACTCTGAACGAACTGTGTGTCCGGGAGCCTTAGGAGCGATCATTGTTACGTCAACATCCTTAGGAGCCTTGATAAGTCCGAAGTGTACGTTGAAGCCGTGTGCAAACATAAGCATGTTGCCGGGCTGAAGGTTGGGCTCGATGTCCTCTCTGTACATCTTAGCCTGCTTCTCATCATTGATAAGGATCATGATGATATCAGCCATCTTTGCAGCCTCTGCTGTATTGTAAACCTTAAGTCCCTGAGCCTCAGCCTTAGCCTTGCTCTTTGATCCCTCATAGAGACCGATGATTACGTTGCATCCTGAATCCTTAAGGTTAAGTGCGTGAGCATGTCCCTGTGAACCATAACCGATAATTGCAATAGTCTTACCCTCTAATAATGAAAGGTTACAATCTTCCTGATAAAAAATACGTGCATCCTGTGACATTTCTTTTTCCTCCGTTTTCCTTCTAAAAAATTATAAAAGTTTATATATATTTTGATTGATCAAAATCATATATTATCAATAACTAAACTCAGTCATCCAAGTAGATAACCTTGTCGGTTCCTCTTCCAAGTCCTGCGATACCGGTTCTCGCAAGCTCAAGGATCTCATATCCCTCAAGAAGCTTAAGGAAAGCATCAATCTTGGACTGGTTACCCGTAATCTCAACGATAACAGAATCAACGCTGACATCAACGATATTTCCTCTAAATACATTGGCTGTTGCCAAAATGCTCTGTCTCTGCTCGGCAGCTGCCTTAACTTTGACCATGGCAAGCTCTCTGTAAACTGAGTCTGAAGGCATAAGCTCGTGAATATCTCTCACATCCACCAATTTGCCAACCTGTTTCTCAATCTGATCGAGAATAACATCATCTCCGGAAGCCACTATCGTGATCCTGGTGTATCTTGGATCGGCTGTTACTCCGGCAGTTATACTCTCGATATTATATCCTCTTCTTGAAAACAAACCCGAAATTCTTGAAAGAACACCGGGATTATTGTCTACAAGAAGCTGAAATACTTTTTTCTGCATATTTCTTTCTGCTCCTTTGATTGTTTCAGGATAAAAAATACCCTGTTTTTAACCAATTAAATGAATTGTAGCACTTGAAACTGATACATTCAACAAGTTTTTCTTTTTTGCTTTAAACTTTTACCGATGCAACTTATTAAAGCGCTGTATTGACGTTTTATAAGCAATTATTGTTCTTTACATTTAGTAAGTGCCACTGTTCCGGTGCGTGCAATCTCGACAATGCTTACGCATCTTAACATCTCGATAAAGAGTTCTATTCTCTCGGATGTATCACAGATCTGAATTACCATAAGATTCTTTGACATATCAACTATCTGGGCATTCATGATCTGACAGTTTTCCATGATGTCTCTTCTGTTTTCTTTGTTATATTTTACCTTGATAAGCATAAGCTCTCTGTTTATACTCATGCTCTCTTTAAATGTCTTTACCTTGATGACATCAATCTTCTTATTGAGCTGTTTCTCGATCTGCTCGATCGTGCGCTCATCTCCCGAAGAAACGATTGTCATGCAAGACACGCTCTTATCTGCGGTCTCACCAACAACAAGTGAATCAATATTAAAATTTCTTCTCGAGAACAATCCCGATACCTTAGAAAGGACACCGGCTCTGTTTTCTACAAGAACTGAATAAATACGCTTCATATCAAGCTCCTCATCTAATATCATATGTGACGGCGATCATCACTTCTCTTTTGTAAGCTCCATGGGATCAACACAGACTTCCATAAGTGCAGACTTATCATCCTTTAAGAACTTCTTGATCTCTGCATCTATGTCGCTGTTTCCGTCAACCTTCTCATAATCCATTCCGTACGCTGCCGCAATAAGAGAAAGATCCGGATCACCCTGAAGTTCAACCATGGAATAATTGTCGTTGTAAGCAAAGTGCTGATGCTCTCTTACCATTCCAAGGAAACCGTTTTTCATGACAACGATCTTTACGTTTATTCCGTACTGTCTCATTGTCGCAAGTTCCATCATTGACATCTGGAAAGCACCGTCACCGGTAACGGCAACAACCTGCTTTTTCTTCTCGGCAAGCTTTGCTCCCATTGCCGCAGGGATTGAATATCCCATAGTTCCCATACCGCCTGATGTAATGAATCTGCCATTCTTTACTATATGATATGCGCAGGACCACATCTGGTTCTGACCTACGTCTGCAACATAGATTGCATCGTCCTTCATGAGCTCTGAAAGTCTTACTATGAAATCCTTAGGCTTTACATACTCACTCTTTTTAGCTTTAGCCGGCTTAACTGCCGCGTTTTTATATCCGTTTAATATCGAAATCCACTCTGAATGATCGTCGGCATGCTCGTCCTGTTCAAGGAAATCAGTAAAAATATGCTTGATATCACCGACAAGAGGAATCGTAGGTCCTACATTTTTACCAATCTCGGCGGGATCTACGTCGATGTGAACCATGACCTTGTTCTCTGTGATAAGATCAGGTCTGTTCACTGCTCTGTCTGCAACTCTCGCACCAACCATGAGCAAAAGATCCGATTCGTTCATTGCTCTGTTGGCATAGCTCTGACCGTTATTTCCGACCATTCCGAAATACAGAGGATGCTCGGTAGGCATCACACCAATACCCATCATTGTAGAAACAACAGGTACGCTGTTAAGCTCGGCAAACTTTCTGATCTCAGCAGTTGCCTTACTCAAGTGAACACCACCGCCAACGCAGATAATGGGCTTCTTTGCCTTTTCAACTTCCTTGATGACTTTCTTTATCTGAACGATATTTCCCTTTACGGTGGGCTTATATGTTCTCATGGAAATAGTATCAGGATAGCTGAATTTTCCCTCGAGCTCCGCGTTCTGCACATCAAAAGGAATATCTATAAGGACGGGGCCTTTTCTTCCCGTTCCCGCAAGATAAAAAGCTTCTTTGAAAATTCTGGGAATGTCATTTACATCCCTCACAAGATAACTGTATTTTACAAAAGACTCCACAGCGCCCGTGATGTCTGCCTCTTGGAAAACATCACTTCCTATCATGTCGCTGTTTACCTGACCTGTTATAGCAACAAGAGGAATACTGTCAGCATAAGCTGTTGCAATACCCGTAATAAGATTAGTTGCACCGGGGCCAGATGTCACGGCACAGACTCCGACTTTGCCGCTTATTCTCGCATATCCGTTTGCACAATGTGCGGCGTTTTGCTCGGTCCTGATGAGTACTCTCTTGATGTCAGAATCAAGGATCTTGTTCCAAAAAGGATCGATTGCAACTCCCGAGTAACCGAATACAACTTCTGTCTTCTCTTTTTCAAGGCATTTTACTATAGCCTCAGCTCCTATCATGTTGTTCCTCCAAAATCATCCTAATTATTCTATGCTAAGTATCTGCTTTACCAGTCTCACTGCGTCGGCAGCATCGGATGAATATCCGTCCGCTCCGATTTCTTCCGCATAATCGGGAGTAACAACGGCTCCCCCAATTATTATCTTTGAATCAAGATTTTCTTCGTGAGCAAGATCGACAACATTTCTCATTTCTTTCATTGTTGTTGTCATCAGTGCAGAAAGAGCGATTATGCTTGCGCCGCTCTCTTTCGCCGCCTTAATGATCTCTTCCTTCGGAACATCTTTTCCGAGGTCAATAACATTAAAGCCATAATTCTTAAGCATAAGTGCCACAAGGTTCTTACCTATGTCGTGAATATCTCCGTGTACCGTCGCAATAACGATCGAAGGAAGTTCCTTTCCGTCATCATCGCTTCCCTTGAGAAGCGGCTCAAGATAAGCTATTGAAAGTTTCATCGCTTCCGCTCCCGCAATAAGCTGAGGAAGGAAGTACTTACCTTTGTCAAAAAGATCTCCGACTTCGTTGATCGCAGGCATAAGCACAGTGTCCAAAATAACCCTCGGCTCAATGCCCATATTCACGGCTTTCTCGGTATTCTTAACTATGCTGCGCTTAGAGCCCGTGAGCACATCTTTTTTTATTATATCAAGAATATCCTCATTAGAGTTAGTGGTGATTTTAACCTCTTTTCCGGAAGGTGCACCATTTTCACTCTTAGTTTCGTATCTTTGCATCCTCTGGATGTAACGAAGATCCGCTCCCTCCTTCTTCTTGAGAAGATCAGATGCAAACGCAGCATTTACCAGCATTTCCTGAGACGGATTGGCAATCGCCATAGAAAGCCCCTTCTCTATCGCCATGGTCAAAAACGCTGTATTTACGTTACTTCTCTGAGGAAGTCCGAATGAAATATTTGAAAGTCCGCATATTGTAGCGAAACTGTTTTTATAACAATAATCAATGGTATCCAGAGTATTAAGAGCCGCCGCGGGATCGGCACCGACAGTCGCAACAAGACCGTCAACAACGATATCCTGCTTCGTCATTCCCATATCTTTTGCCATCTCGGAGAGCTTAATGATATTACCTATCTTCTCCTCTGTGTTCTTGGGAAGTCCCTCGGGATTAAGGGGAAGAAGGATAAACATAGCTCCGTACTTCTTCGCGATTGGCAGGAACACCTCAGCCTTGCCCTTCTCAAGCGATATGGAATTCATAAGCGCTCTTCCGGGATACCTTCTAAGAGCCGCCTCCATGACTTCCGCACTACTGGAATCAATACATAAAGGAAGATCCGTTATTGAAGTAACTTCTTCCATAACCGTGAGCATCATAGACTTCTCGTCAATTCCGCTCATTCCGACATTGACATCAAGAATCGATGCTCCGTCTTCTTCCTGCTTCTCGGCAAAATCGATTACCATATCAAGATTGCCTTCGCGAAGCTGCTCTTGAAGTTTCTTTTTACCTGTAGGATTGATCCTCTCGCCAACTATCATGAAAAGATCATCCATACCAAATGAAAGACTACTTCTTTCGGAAGAAAGATATCTCTTTGAAGGATCTTTTCTCACGATCGGATTACCCTCATCATCTCTTATGCTTGAAGGCTTAACCTCACCGTATTTATTCTTAAGACCTCTTATAAAGTCAGGAGTTGTTCCGCAGCAACCGCCAAGAACAGATGCCCCCGCGTTTATAAGCTTCTCCATCTCAGTTACAAAAGTCTCGCAGTCCATATCGTACTCTGTGTTTCCGTTTTCATCGACTGAAGGAAGACCGGCGTTTGGCTTAGCTATGATGGGAACACTTGTAACCGCAGCCATGTTTCCGATGATCTCGACCATCTTATCGGGACCTGTCGAGCAGTTTGCACCGATAGCGCATGCTCCGAGTGCCTCCAATGTGATCGCACTTGCTGCCGCATCAGAACCAAAAAGAGTTCTTCCGTCAGCTTCGAAAGTAAGTGTGACCATAACCGCAAGGTCCGAAACCTCTTTTGCCGCAATGAGCGCAGCTCTGCACTCCTGAAGACTCATCATTGTCTCAACGACAAGAAGATCACAACCTGCTGCTTCGAGTATCTTTATCTGCTCCTTGTACACATCTATAAGTTCTTCAAAATCAAGGTCGCCTATGGGTTTAAGCTGCTTTCCGGTCATGGTGAGGTCACCTGCGACCAGCGCTTTTCCTCCCACAGCTTCCTTGGAAAGTTTGACCAGCTCAGAATTTATCTCTTCAATTCTTCCTTCAAAACCGTAATCCGAAAGCTTTATCCTGTTACCTGTAAATGTAGGCGCATAGACAATATCAGAGCCCGCCTCAGCGTATTCGCTCTGAAGTTTCTTCATGACATCCTTATGATTAAGAATCCAGTCCTCAGGACAAACACCGACAGGCATTCCCGCTTTTATCAGATTGGATCCCGTAGCTCCGTCAAGAAAAATAATCTTGTCTTCGCTAAATTTCAAAAATTCTTCTCTGGTCATCGATCAATTTCCTTTAACACAAAACTTTTTGCCAATAATAACAGGGGCGAAATAAAAAATAATCAAGCATAACACCATCACCAAAACAGGTTTTACCCACATTGACGGATAAGGAATCACCCCGCTATATGATAATCTATCAAGCACCGCAATAACAAGTACATGATAATAGTAAATTACATTGGAACTCTTTTTACCGATCTTGTATAGATATTTTCCGGAACCGGCTTCGCACTCAGACAAAAGAAATATTCCGATAACTGCGATCAGTGAACCTACATAGACTTCTTTTTTACCAAAGACAAATGTCTCTGCAACCGACATTGCGATTCCGCCTGTGATCATAAGAATGTATATATTCTTGTGCTTAACGATTTTCTCTTTCTTTTCCCTTATTATATCCGACAAAAGAATACCAATAAGCACAAAAGGAAGCCCCACAAAGAGCCAGTTTCTCATAACATACCACGTTGTGATACTGATGCCAAACGGTCTTATCGGATAATAAGTCTGAAGTGCCTCTCCAAAATAAAGTAAAAAGAGAAGCATTGCGATAAGCCATTTATACCATTTTCTGAGAACTCCCGCAAAGATATAGATAAGTCCGATCGCATAAATGAGTGCGAACAGGAACCACATGTGATCGAACACAAATACCGAATCATATACATAAGTGCCTGAGTTGAATAGCACAAACCACAGCGCTTCTTGTAAAGAATACTTTGATATCAGCCACTCGCTTATTGAATCGCCAAGATAGATATGCACCACAAGAGAAAAGACAAAATATACCGCGTAGACTATTCCCGTGATCTTCAATATCTTAACAAGATATCTTCCGCTCTTTTCCCTTATCTTAGCTGTATCTTCGTTGCCGTCTCTTAAAAGAAACCTTCCTGATAAAGCAAAGAAATACGGCACCGCGATCCTGCTGACTGCATCCATTGCAGTTCCGAAGTTTCCCGGAAACCTCGTGTGGATCACAATAACAAGCATACATGCTATAAAATTTACAAGGTATAAAAATTTGTTTTCTTTCATGTTTTTCCTATGATATCAGAAAAGAAGCACTGATATTACTCAGTGCTTTCCGTATCTTCTGTATTTTCTGTGTTTTCTTCTGCATCTTCTTCAGCAGTTTCTTCGTCATCGCCTATTGTAGCAAACTTGTAAGCATCTTCAGTAGTTACCGAAACGCCTTCATCCGTGGGATCTTCTCCGTGAAGAACCTGTAACATGATAAAAGCTCTTTTGTTTGCTCTCTGATAGTACTGATCCGCAAGAGAAAGGCTCTCTTCGTCAAATTCACCGTCATACGCTTTGTGGTAACATTCGTTAGCCATCTGCATATAATCTTTTGCCTCAGATGCAATATCCGCAATACCTGAAAATTCATTAGGAATTTTGAGATCCCCCATGGCCTTATAAGACTCATTCATCTCATCAAGATATCCGAGAAGTTCCTCTTTAGCGGAGTCGGAATCAGGATTGATCCCATTTATAGAACTGTCGTACTCTGCGAGTTTATCATAAAACTCAGACATACTTGTCTTATATGCCGAAAGAGCACTATCCTCTTTCATGCCACACCCCGTCATAATTGTTAATAGCATAAAAAGTGACATACAAAAAACAACATTAACAATTTTGAATTCTCTCTTCTTAACCAAAACAATCTCCATATCAATCAACATATTTTGATGCGGCTTTAAGTCTTGTAAGCGCTCTTGCAAGACCAGCCTGTGATTTCTTGAATTCTTTGATGGACTGCTTTTGCTGCAAATGCTCCATCGCAAATTCATAAGCCTCCCTAGCTCTTTGTTTGTCGATATCCTCGGGTTTCTCTACAGTATTTACAAGCACAATGCACCTGTTATTTGCAACCTGCACAGAACCAAGACTAACCACACCATAAAGCCACTCCCCACCGGGCTTTTTAATCTTGATCACACCGTCAGATAACGCAAGGATCATTTCCTCATGATTGGCAAGAACGGCGAGCTCACCGTCTGCGCAAGGAAGAATGATCTCTTCCGCCCTGTCGTCATAAAATATTCCATTGACGGAAATTACCCTCAGTCCGAAGGTCATTACCTTATTACCATTCATATTTTATGCCTCTATCTGCTTTGCTTTCTCAACGACTTCCTCAATAGTACCAACGTTGAAAAATGCAGCTTCAGGATACTCGTCCATCTCACCATCGATAATAGCCTTAAAGCCTTTTATCGTCTCGGCAAGCGGAACGAACTTTCCTTTTATACCCGTAAACTGTTCAGCAACATGGAAAGGCTGAGATAAGAATCTCTGAATCTTTCTTGCTCTGTAAACAGTAATCTTATCTTCATCACTAAGTTCCTCCATACCGAGGATTGCGATGATATCCTGAAGTTCTTTGTACTTCTGAAGTATCTCCTGAACCTTGATCGCGGTCTCATAATGCTCTTTGCCGACAATATCCTCTTCAAGGATTCTGCTTGAAGATTCAAGAGGATCAACCGCAGGATAAATACCCTGTTCTACGATCTTACGTGAAAGAACCGTAGTCGCATCAAGATGCGCGAATGTCGTCGCAGGAGCAGGATCCGTCAGATCGTCCGCAGGCACATATACAGCCTGAACGGATGTAACCGATCCAAGTCTAGTTGATGTAATTCTCTCCTGAAGCATACCGAGATCAGTTGCAAGAGTAGGCTGATAACCTACCGCTGAAGGCATTCTTCCAAGAAGTGATGAAACCTCGGAACCCGCCTGAACAAATCTGAATATGTTATCTATGAAAAGAAGTACGTCCTGATGCTTTACATCTCTGAAATATTCAGCCATTGTAAGCCCTGTTTCCGCAACACGCATTCTTGCTCCGGGTGGCTCATTCATCTGACCGAAAACAAGCGCTGTCTTATTGATAACGCCTGACTCAGACATTTCGCTCCAAAGATCGTTACCTTCTCTGGATCTCTCTCCAACCCCCGTAAATATGGAGTATCCGCCGTGTTCCGTAGCGATATTCTGGATAAGCTCCTGAATAAGTACGGTCTTACCAACTCCGGCACCTCCGAAAAGTCCGATCTTACCACCCTTAGCATAAGGTGCAAGAAGATCGATAACCTTTATTCCCGTCTCCAAGATCTCAACAACGGGACTCTGATCGACGAGCCTGGGTGGTTCTCTGTGAATATCCCATTTTTCCAATGTCTTTACATCGCCCTTCTTATCGATCGTATCACCAAGGACGTTAAAAAGCCTTCCGAGAACTTCATCTCCGACAGGAACACTGATAGGTCCTCCCGTGAGATAAACTTCCATATCCTTGCTCAGCCCCTCACTTGGAGAAAGCATGATGCATCTGGCAACATTGTCGCCAATATGCTGAGCAACTTCCATGACACGCTTTTGATCTTCAACCATTACATACAGCGCATCACTGATATAAGGAAGGTCGTTATCCTCAAATTTTACGTCTACAACAGGTCCCATGACCTGCAAAATCTTACCGTTTTTCAACTGTAATTCCTCGTTTTCTGCTTGTCTTTGTTTCTCTCTTTGGCTTTTTTGGCATTCTTAAGAGCTTTTGCTCCGCTGACAACCTCGGTTATCTCCTGAGTTATCATTGCCTGCCTCTGCCTGTTATAGGTTCTCTGAAGATCGGCGATCATCTTCTCCGCGTTTTTATTCGCTGAATCCATCGCCATCATTCTGGCACTCTGAACACTACAAAAAGCCTCTACCAATGCTCCATAGATAAATCCCGTAACATAATTCGGAACTATGTTATCAAGGATTGCCGAAGGACTCGGCTCCATAAGGAACTCTTCAAGCATCGTTCCCGTCATAGGTTTTTCTCTCTTGATATCCGTGATGATCTCAAGAGGAAGAAGCTTCTCAAACTTGGTATCAATCTTTGTCCCTTGAACGGTCGTATAAATGATATAAAACTCGTCCAATTTCCTCGAATAATAGTAATCAAGAATCTCTGCCGCTATCTTCCTCGCTCTGTGAAGAGTGGGATTCTGCGACGTAAACATAAATGATTCCTCAATATCCATATTCTTGGAAAGAAAATGAAAACGGCCGACCTCACCTATGACAAAGAGTTTCCAATCCCCTTTATCAACTGCAATCTTCTCTTCCGCAAGTTTTAAGACATTGTGGTTATATGAACCGGCAAGTCCCTTGTCGTCAGTGAAGATGATGTAACCTCTCCTTCTCTCATCCTCAGGAATCTCAAGCCTTGTCTCGAGGAAGATATTATCAACCCCATCCGGCAGATGTCTTACCAGACGTGAGATCATAGCCTGAGTGGAAAAGAAAAACGGCTCGGTATCAGTGAGCATCTTCTTCGCCCTACGAAGCTTTGTAGAAGAGATCAGATACATCGCATTTGTAATTTTTCTGGTATCGTTTACGCTGTTTATACGATCCCTGATTTCTTTAATGGTTGCCACTTTCCAATTCTTCCTTAAGTCTCTTGTTCTCGCTGTCGTTAAATGCATCAACGGCTTCGAGAATTCTCTTCTTTAACTGCTCGGACATATCTCCGCTCTTAGCAAGCTCTTCGCAGATATCGCCCTGTTCTGTATCAAAATAAGCAAGTAATCTCTCTTTATAATCCCTGACTTTCTTAACAGGTATCATATCAAGCCTGCCTGCACCGACAGCAACAAGAATAATAACCTGCTCATGCATTGCCAAAGGATGCTCAAGCGGCTGCTTGAGAAGTTCCATAAGAACATTACCGTGTGCAAGCTGATTCTTGGTTGTCTCGTCAAGGTCTGAACTAAACTGTGTGAACACAGCCATTTCTCTGTACTGAGCAAGATCTACTCTTATACTTCCCGCAGCTTTCTTCATAGCTTTGGTCTGAGCCGCACTACCTACACGGGATACAGAAAGTCCTACGTTAACGGCAGGTCTCATTCCCTCGAAGAACAGATCACTTTCAAGGAAAATCTGTCCGTCTGTGATAGAGATAACATTGGTAGGAATGTATGCAGATACATCGCCCGCCTGTGTCTCAATGATAGGAAGAGCAGTTATTGAACCGCCTCCAAGCTCTGATGAAAGCTTACTTGATCTCTCAAGTAGTCTTGAATGCAAATAAAATACGTCTCCGGGATAAGCTTCTCTTCCCGGTGATCTCTCAAGAAGAAGTGAGAGCGCTCTGTACGCAACGGCATGCTTGGAAAGATCGTCATAGACAATAAGACAATCCTTGCCCTGATGCATGAAATACTCAGCCATTGCTGTTCCTGAATACGGCGCGATATACTGAAGCGGCGCCATATCAGAAGCTGTTGAACTTACAACAATTGTGTAGTCCATTGCTCCCGTCTTCTTAAGTGTCTGTATGATCTTTGCGACGGTAGATGCTTTCTGACCGATCGCAACATATATACAAATTACGTTTTTGCCCTTCTGGTTAATGATAGTATCAAGGGCAATCGATGTCTTACCGGTCTGTCTGTCGCCGATAATAAGTTCTCTCTGTCCTCGTCCTATAGGGAACATGGTATCAATAGACAAGATTCCTGTTTCCATAGGCTCATTTACGGACTGTCTCTCAATGATTCCGGGCGCCGGCTGTTCAACCGGTCTGTATCCGGATTCCTTGATATCTCCAAGTCCGTCTATAGGTGTTCCGAGAGCATCTATTACTCTTCCGATAAATGCTTCTCCGACAGGTATTCCGGCTTCCTTATAGGTTCTTACGGCTCTTGTTCCCTGTCTGATGCCTGTATCGTTACCAAACAGGATACATCCGATATGGTCTTCTCGGATATCCTGTGCCATTCCTCTGGTTCCGCCCTCGAACTCGATGATCTCGCCATAAAAAGCATGCTCGATTCCATCGATGTTAGCGATTCCGTCTCCGACCCAGGTTACCGTTCCGACTTCTCTGTCACCTACTGCAAGATCAAAATTCTCAACTTTACTGCTGAGCATGCTTATAATCTTGCCGGTCTCCCTGTCTCCTGTCTTTCTGCTTATGTTATTTAATTCTGCTCGAAGCTGCCTTGCTCTTCCGGCATCGGACCAATCGTATTCAAAGTTCTTGCACGATACGATGAATCCGCCTCCTATAGAAGTATCCTGAATAAGCTCCAGTTCTATATCCGGAACGTCAAACTTCTTAAGGAGTATCCCTTTTATCTTGGAAAGCTGTTCCTCACTGGGAGCAATGCCCGCATAGCGCAGTTTCGCTTTCAATAATTCACTCATTCTTTGCTCCGGCTTCGTTTATAAATTTGTCGTATAATTCCTTGTCATCGGCAGCACTGTGCTTTGTAGCCGCAATCTTGGATGCAGCATCAATAACCATGTCTGTAAGCTGAGCAGCATATACCTCTTTGGCACGCTCATTCTCAACTTCGGCATTGTGCTTAGCCTCAACAATGATCTGATCACCTTTTTTTCTGGCATCATTGACAATACGCTCATATTCCGCATATCCCTGCTTCTTGATATCGGCAAGGATCTGTTCCTTCTCTTCGTCAACATGAGCAATCTTATCTTCATATTCTTTTTTGGTCTCAAGCGCATCCTGCTTTGCAGCATCAGCCGCTTTTGTAGCGCTGTCAACTTCTTCTCTTCTCTGCATGAGAATAGCATCTACTCTGCCGAAAAGAAACTTTTTTGCCAGCAAATACAAAACCAAAAGATTAAATATAGTTAAACCAATTTGAATCCAATTTACATTTAACACGTCATAACCCCTTTTTGCTGATAATTATTTAAAAAGAATAATCATAATCGCAACTACGAATCCATAGATAGCTGTAGCCTCTGCAAGAGCACATCCCAAAAGAAGAAGCTTCATTATCTTTCCGTCGGCTTCCGGCTGTCTTGCAACCGCATCAGTAGCCTTTGCAGTAGCGATACCGATTCCCAAACCTGCTCCTAATCCTGTGAATGCAGCTATAGCTGCGCCAATTGCTGTTAAATCCATTCTTGTTTCCTCCTTGTGCCGTATTATTCAACGGCTTCTTTAATGTATAATGACGTCAAAAAGACAAAGACATATGCCTGGATTGCTCCGTCAAATATGTCAAAATACAAGCTAAATACTGCCGGTACGATTACCGGTGCAACTGCTTTTATCAGCTCCATGATAACTGTAGCTCCGAGAATATTACCAAAAAGTCTCATGCAAAGAGACAATGGTCTGATAACAAGCTCCAGAATATTCATGGGAGTGATCACTGCCATAGGCTGTGCAAAGCCTTTAAGCCAGTTCTTTAAGCCCTTCTTCTTAAAGCCTGCAGCTTCAACAAGAATGATGCTCATGATCGAAAGCGCTATCGTGACATTGAGATCCATGGTCGCCGGCACAACACCGAATAATCCGACCATATTGGAAAAGGCAATGAAAATAAGCACTGTTGCGATATAATCCGCATATCCTATCGCCTCTTCTCCCAGCATTCCGCCGGTCACTCCTCTTATCCATAATACAAAGCTCTCGACCGCAGCCTGGCGTTTCGAAATATTATGTACCTTAAAATCCCTCGTAAGGAATAGCATAAGAACAAATAAAAATAAAATAACCACCCATGTCAGAACAACGGACTTATAAATATCTATAGTACCGCTTCCGACAGGAATTTTAAGGAACGTTTTA
The DNA here is from genome assembly GCA_017620235.1 of Butyrivibrio sp. Taxonomy (GTDB): domain Bacteria; phylum Bacillota; class Clostridia; order Lachnospirales; family Lachnospiraceae; genus Butyrivibrio. Next base: position 14,774 of record JAFZQT010000076.1, read on the forward strand.
TCTTCCATCAAAAGTTCATTAAGTATTTCTTTTAAATCCATGTCGTATACCTTCCCCGAAAATATACATATAATTATAGAAAATCCGCTTTAATAATGCAATGAAAAAAAATGCCTTAACTTTGCTTAATTTGGTGATTTCAAGCAAAGTTAAGGCTTATTGATAAATATTATACAACGTCATTAAAGTACTTCTATGCTGTCTCTGTCGGCACTTGCTTTTATTGTAAGCTTGTCGTACGTTCTTCTGTCTTCATCCATTCTGAGCGCCATTCTGTCAATGACAAATACCGTTCCGGAGTAGGCAACTTCTGTAATTGTTGCCCTTGCCTCACTTCCTTTATCGATCTCTGCCTGAACTTTGTTCTTTTTAACTTCAAGTTCTCTTATCTTACCTTCTTTCATTCCTATCGCCGCATTGACTTTGATCTTCCACTGCATTATCTGCCTGTCTGCGGATGCATCCTCAGAAAGTCTGTCTCTCTGAACCTTCAAGCTGTTAAGTTCTTCTTCCTCTCTGCTGATCGCTTTATTTATATTGCTAAGCTCCGCAAGTATGGAATTATTTACGCCAAGCGTGATGATAGTTTTTGCTCCTGCCTTATTTCCCACAGAGGCTGTTTCGATTCCAAAAAGACTCTGACAGCTTCCGCCGTATATAGTACCGACTCTTCCGTATGTCCTAATAAGTCCGCTCGCAACAACATTACAGTTTATGAAATAGTTAGCGGAAATATTTTTTCCTGTTATAGTAACACCCTCAAAGAATTTCGCCGAGACATCTCCCTTAGCCTTAATCGAGCCTCTGATGGGACATGTCGCACCCCCTTTAATAATGACATTTCTTCCGCTAACTATTTCAGAGCTTTCCATATGACCGCCTATTATGACGTCACCTGTTGCATCAATATCACTTCCCGAATTGACATCACCGGTTATATACACAACTCCATCGTAAACGATCTTCTTGTCCGTAATCTTAACTTCGGGCAATATCATGATCTTCTCAATATTGATAATGCCATCTACCATACTGATAGCACCGGAGTACTTCGCCACGTATGTCACTCTGTCGTTTAATATCATGAATCCCTCACCCTTTAAGATGGGGATCTCTTTGCCGTTCTTTGCTCTTAAAGCTTCACCGTATACGTTATAGCCATCTTCTCCTTTTTTTGCCTTGTGATATATCGCGATCTTATCGCCCGCTTTAACCTGCTTGATAGCCTCGATATTTGAAAGATCCGCCGTACCGTCCTTCAAGATAACAGGTTCCTGTTCCTGCTCCATATCAACCAAGAACTCATAATATCCGTCAACTCCATCAACGGCAGCTTTTCCGGCAGCAACCACATACTTCTCATTCGGATTTAAGTTACTTAGCATCTGGGAAATGGCTTCTTTGTTTATTCCCGCCATAATTCTGCACTGAACAAGGAAACTCATTATAAGCTCTTCGGTGTACACTGCCCCGTCACTTCTTGTCGGGAGCTGTATCCAGCAAACCATCTCATCAGCAGTAAACGAAAGAAATTCATCTCTGTTTTCAAGCATATAGTTAAGAAGAACCGCCTCGTTGGAAACGCCGTCAGTTCTGTCGAGAACTTCCTCGTCATGTTCTTTACGTCCAACAAAGCCATATCCTTCGCCCATTATGCGTTCTCTTATACGACGCATATCACGTGCAGTGTACATCATTGAAGAATATGCACTTATATCAATTCCTTCCTCTATACCGAGCCTTAACTCTCTCATCTGATCTGCCTGATAAAGAGGATTACAATACGGAGTAATATCGATCTGATGCTCGAGACCTATTCTCATCTCGTACATCTGTTGCCAGCCGTAAGAAGCATCTGCATATCTTCCGACGTCGATGCCATTCTCCACGCCCAATCTTATCTCTTTTATCGCGTCACTTCGCATATCGGGATTGATATATTTATCAATAGAGATTTTTTCTTTAAGACAGATACGAAGCTGTTCTATCTGCTCGGCGTCATACCTCTCTTTTACATAACGGCTTATATCAACTTTGTCCTTATATGCCTCGTGCATCTGTTCAAGTATGCTGGCATTATAATTTCTTATCTGGGCATCATCAAAGAAAAGTCCGTCTTCCGCACTTTTCCTTATCGCTCTCATTTTCATGTAAGGGATATCGACAGAAGCATAATTGGAAATATCGATTCCCGCTTCAAGACCTTTCCTGATCTCTCGCATCTGAAGGCTGTCAAATGCCGGATCCTGAAAGAATATGATAGGAACGCCCTCTCCCCTGCACAGTCCGATTCGAAGTTCTCTCATCTGATCGGCAAGGTATTCTCTCTTGGCGTATACTGACACATCTATACCCGCAGCAATACCCTTTCTGATCTGGGAAAGCTGCTGAACATCAAATCCCTGTTCTCTGTACGAACTCATATCAATGTTCTGAGTCATCTCTATACGGAGTTCTTCCATCTCAGTCCATGATTTTCTGGGATCCATGTATCTTGCAACATCAACTTTGTCATTGATACCTTTTCGTATCTCGGAAAGCTGAAGCGCATTAAAGTTAAGAGCCCTCAGCTTATCGGCGTCAGCCCCCAACTGTTTGCACATCTCTAGTTCTCTCTCCAGCGCGCTTTTATTAAGTGAAGAGAGACCGGAGTAAGACATCGTTTCATTTTCAAGATCAAGTTCTAATTCAAGTTCCTGAGCATCCATAGATGTCACATCTCCCAACCGTTCTAAGAATATCGGTCCGCAATGCACTATCAATTATCAATTTCTTATAACAATTTTATCATTATTACATTTCTCACTCAAGAGATATTTCCTGAACCCCGCCCGGAGCAAAAAACCTTACATGAACGATAAAACAGTTAATTTTTTTATAGCATTCTAGAGAACTATATGCTAGAATGAACATGTTTTTTATTTATTCTATTTTAGGAGAGAAAATTCATGAAAAAGAAATTATTGGTAACAATGTTGACACTTGCAATAGCTGCAAGTTCTGTTGCTTGCGGAAGCCAGAAGATTGAGCCCGCAAAGAACAACGACACAGTCGAAGCAACATCTACCGAAGCTGCACCTTCAGAAGATTCAAGCGAAACCGCAGCTGAAGATTCATCTTCAGAAAGTTCTGACAGCAGTGATTCAGGCGAAAACATTTCCGGCGAAATAAGCGGAAACACCTACGAGAACAAGTTTTTTGATGTTAAGATCGCACTTGATGATAATTATCATTTCGCAACCGAAGAAGAACTTAAGACACTTAACAGCACAATTACTGATATGAATATCTTTTCAGATAACAAGGCTGCTCAAAAAGCTCTCGACAATGGCACTGTAATGATAGTTACATATGCGGTTGACGGAACAACCGGCAAGACATTAAACGTAGTACTTCAGAGTGTTGGTTCTCTTAAAGGAGCTCTTGCAAATGAGCAGTCACTTCTTGAAGCAGGTAAAAAAGATACAATCGCAGCTCTTGAAGGTCAGGGATTAACTGATGTAACTGCAACAATGGAAACTGTTACTTTCTTAGGTGAAGAACATCCTTCACTTTTGCTCTCTGCAAAAATAAACGGTGCTGACCTTTATCAGAGATGCATTTGCCTCATCAAAGACGGATACATTGCAAACTTCACAGCATCAGGTCTTGATAAGGACGGATTCGATAAAGATCTTTTAAATGCAACAAAAATAGGCGAATAAAATAAATATTTTTTATTTCTAAGGATTTTAAAAGGCTGTGCACATTTTCAGTGCACAGCCTTTATCATTGTTATAAGCTATTAGTTTTTCTTTGAGTTATTGTAAACTTTCTTAGCCTCTTCAAGTCCTGCCTTAAGTCCTGCAAGTCCTGCCTTAGCAACCTCAGCTGATGTCTCAGCAAGTTCCTTAGCAATAACTGTAGCCTTCTCAGCAGCGTCC
>JAFZQT010000011.1 GCA_017620235.1 Butyrivibrio sp.
CATCGATCCCAAGGATATCGGAAGAGAGTACGACGGAGACGTTATCAGAATCAACAGCCAGTCAGGAAAAGGTGGCGTAAGCTATATTCTTAAGAATAATTATGGTATGATGGTTCCCAGAGAAATGCAGGAAGATGTCAGCTACACAATCAAAGACATTTCCGACAGAGAGCATGCGGAGCTTTCTCCTATGCGTATCTATCAGATCTTTGAGGATAAGTATGTTCACAACAATCATGTATTTAAGATTGATGAATGTCACTTCAAGCAGAAAGAAGGAATCCTTGCAGAGGTCAAGATAGAGCACCTTGATGTTGAGCAGGTTGTTGAGGCAAACGGAAACGGACGTCTCGATGCTGTAAGTAATGCTATCAAGCAGTACTTTGGAATTAAGTACGAGCTTTCAACATATGAGGAGCACGCTCTTTCAAGAGGTTCTTCTTCCAAGGCTTGCACATATGTCGGAATTACCGTCGATGGCAAGAAGTACTGGGGAGTTGGAATTGACGAGGATATTATCAAATCTTCAATAAATGCGCTTGTTGTAGCCGTTAACCAGCTTGACGCTGTTAAGAACAACAAGGACGTAAGAGACGTGAGGATTAATGCGATCATGAATTATATTCAGGAGAATTACCTCACTATCACACTTGAAGATCTGTCCAAGCAGTTCTTCCTTTCAAAGCCTTATTTGTCAAAGTTCATCAAGGATAAGTCAGGAATGACTTTTGGTGAGAATGTAAAGCAGATAAGACTTAACAAGGCAAGTACTCTTTTGAGAAACGGAAACATGAAGGTCGAGAAAGTAGCTGAGGCATCGGGATACCAGAACGTTGAGCATTTTAACCGCCTCTTTAAAGAGAGATTCGGTATGACTCCCGTTCAGTATCGTTGCAGCGAAAAATAAAAGATCGGATCAGGGATAAAGAGTGAATAGCAAAAGGCAGAGCGGTAGACTGAAATTAAAAAAAATAGCAAAAAGAATTGCGGTAATAGTCGCCGCCTGTTCTTGTGTGCTTACCACAGGATGCGGAAAGTCTGATAAGCCGGTAAAGATTGTTTTTACCACGGGCTTTGCGGATGACGAAGTATTCAGAATAGAAGATCTGGTGTGCACCCTCAAGGAGGCAAAAGCATATCTCGTAAATACCCAGGAGGGCTACGAGGCGAGCTTTGGCAAAGAAATATGGGGGCGCGAGACCGGAAGCGCGACTGTCGAGGGCAGGTTAAAAGATTCTGTTCTTGCCAAGATCGCACAGATAAAAGCAATGGATATTCTTGCAGCAGATAAAGGTATTGTTCTTGATGATAAGGAGAACAAAAAAGCTGAAGAAGCGGCGGCTGAGTATTACGCCACACTTTCTGAAGCCGATATCGCAGCTATGGATGGAATAACACAGGAAGATATTGCGGGAATATATAAGGATCAGGCGCTTGCAGATAAGCTTTACAACGAAATCATCAAAGACATCAATCCTGAGATCAGTGATGACGAAGCCAGAACGATAACGATTGAGCAGATTTTGATAAAGACTTATTCACTTGATGCAAATGGAAACAAAGTGGAATTCAGTGATTCCGACAAGGTAGCTGCCAAAACCAAGGCAGACAGCATATATAGGCAGCTTAGTTCCGATGGCTCCAATTTTGAAGCGCTCATGCTCGAATATAACGAGGCAGACAAATCAGAGCTCTCTTTTGGAAAAAGAGGCGAACAGCCTGATTATGAGAGCGTTGCGTTTAATCTCGGAGGCGGCGAAGTGAGCAGTGTCTTTGCAACAAGCGAAGGCTACGCGATAATCAAGTGCATTAGTAAATTCAATCTTGAGGAGACTGAAGCCAACAAGGTTAAGATTGTTCAGGAGAGAAAACGCGAAGTTTTCGGTGAAACATATGACAGTTTCGTTGCAAAACTGAATAAACAGCTCAACGAAAAGCTTTGGAACAGTGTGACAGTTGTGGATAATCCCGAAGTTACCACGAAGGGACTTATGGAAGTCTATCAGAAATATTTTCCGAAAAAGTGATAATTTTATAAGGTGTCAAATTGACGTATGATTTTTACTTTGGTAAGGATCATACGTCTATTTTTATCTACTTTAGACAAAATGAAAGCGCTACCAATAGCAAAATGCACAAATAAAACATGAAATTTTTTGGATTTATGGTCAAGAAGTAAAAAAAGTGCTTAATGAAGTAAAAAATATATGTTCAGAATAATTACTTAATCGTTTATATTATTTTTATAATTATCAGAATTGCATCGAGGTGAAAGTAAGCATGAAAAGATTGAAAAAGACTTTAACAATATTTGCTTTGACTACTGTAATGCTTATTTCAGGAGGATGCAGCGGATCCAAGAAGATTGAATCTTGGGCATTTGATTATGAGCCTACTGAGGAGATCCTTGCTCTGTATGATGACGGCAAGGCTGTGTACAAGGGTGAAAAGTGCACATATGTGAAAGATGACGACAGCATCGATATTACAGATAAGGATGGAAACACGGTAGAGCACAAGTATTTCATGGATAAAGACAAGATGGTGGTATATATTGCATCTGTCTATGACTATCAGGATGAAGGGGTACCTGATGGTGTTGTTGGGAATTGGGCATGCGGAAAGAATATCTTTAGATTTTTGGCTGCACCCAAGTTGGAGTTTAGTGAGGAGGATATCTTCTACGGCCACTATTCAGTGGATGAAGCAAATTCCAGCATAACTCTTATGTATTCAGATCCCATACCGGATGCAACCCTCTATTATTCTTTGGACGGTAATAAGCTTACTATTGATTATCCTTGGCCTTTAGTCAAGACACAGAAGAAAGATACGACAAAGAAAGAGGAAGGTACAACGTAATCGAAACGCATGGCGCGTTTACGATATAATTGGCAACTCGGATTGAGCTACCAAAAAACCATTATTAAGAAGGAGAGGTATGAAATGGAGAAGAAGCGTTTAGTTTCAATGTTATTGGCGGGTGTCATGACTCTTTCTCTCGTTGGATGCGGTGACACAGCTTCAGCACCTGCAGCAGGTGACAATGGCGGAGCTGCAACAACAGAGGCAGGCGCAGACGCAGGAGCAGACACAGCTGCTGCAGATGCAGGGGCATCAGATGGTCCCATTTCTCTTAGCATGTGGTGTATTGCTACAGAGAGTGATTCAAACCGTAAGTCTTATGAGAAAGCTATTGAGGATATGAAGACAAATCATCCCGATGTTACTTTGACATGGGAGGCTTTTGAAAACGAGTCTTACAAGACAAAGATCAAGGCTGCTGTATCAGCTAATGAAATGCCTGACATTTTCTTTACATGGTCATGTGCATTCCTTGGTGACTTTGTAAATGCAGGAAAGGTATATTGCCTTGATGAAGCATATGAAAATTACAAGAATGAGCTTCCTGAGGCTATGCTTAAGAACACAACATATGACGGAAAGCACTACGGTGTTCCGCTTACAATGAACATTGTTGGTCTTTTTGCTAACATGGATCTTCTTAAAGAGGCTGGATATGATGAGATTCCCGGAACTTATGAAGAGTTCATTAAGTGCTGTGATGCTCTTAAGGCAAAGAAGATTGTTCCTTTCGGATGTGCTGGTAAGGAAACATGGTGCGTAACAGAGTATCTTGAGTCTATCATCGAGAAGAGTGCAGGTGCTTCAACACTTGATGCTATCTTTGCTGGAACAGATACATGGAACAACCAGGATGTTGCTGATTCTGTTGATACATTCCAGAAGCTCATCAAAGACGGATATTTCGATCCTTCAGGAATCGGCCTTTCAAATGACGAGGTTAAGGCTAACTTCATCGCAGGAAAGTATGCATTCTACATGAACGGTACATGGAACTGTGCTGATTTCGCAAACGATGCAAACTTCTTGCCTAAGGTTAAGGTTGGTGAGTTCCCTGTAATCAACGCTGACAAGTCAAAGCTTGGACAGCTTATCGGTGGACCTTCAGATACACTTGCTGTATCAGCTTCTTCACCTAACGCTGCAAGAGCTGCTGATTACACATTTGAGCTTGGTAAGCTTATCTGCCACTATGGATACCTTGATGGATGCGGACTTCCTGCTTGGACACCTTACGGTGATGTAAGCTCAGTAAATCCTCTTACACAGGCAGTTGCAGATATCGTTGCAAAGTCTGATTCAATGGTTCTCTTCGGAGACACAGCTATGGCAGCTGATAAGGCTCAGACATACCTTTCATATGTTGATCAGGTTTATGGATGCCAGATCGATGGAAAAGGATTTATCGAAGGTCTTGCAAAGGATATTAAGTAATTCTTGAATAAGGTTAGTGTAAATCTAAATTGATTTAATTTTTGGTTCTTCCTGTGCTTCCAATGGGAAGCATAGGGAGAACCGTATTTTGTTGGAAGGTTATTTTGTATGGAAAGAGATAAGAGTGCGTTACAGCAGAAGAGGAATAAGGATTTGAAAAAAGGGTTGGCAATCTTTTTGTTTTTGCTTCCCGGTTTACTTTTATTCGTTAGTATTTTAATTGCCCCCATTGTAGTTTCATTATATACAAGTTTGCTTGACTGGAATGGGAATACGAAAGGAACATTCATAGGTTTAGCCAATTATACTGAATTGTTCACTAATGGATCGATCAAATTTATGATCTCATTAAAGAATTCATTGATATTGGCACTATTTTCAGTATTTATACAGTTACCGCTTGCATTGTTACTTGCACTTATACTTGGAAGAAAGCCAAAGGGTGAACGTTTTTATCTTACAGTTTTCTTTATGCCGGTGCTTATTTCAACAGTAGTAATCGGTCAGCTCTGGCTCAAGATCTATAACCCTGATTATGGTATTTTAAATAGATTCCTTGGAGCTATTCATTTGGAAAACTTGCAGCATATCTGGGTCGGTGATCCCAAGACAGCGCTTGGAAGTATTGTTGTTCCTACAATCTGGCAGTATGTTGGATATCATATGCTCCTTATGTATGCAGGAGTAAAGGGTGTTTCTCCCGATCTTAGAGAAGCCGCAATGATTGACGGTGCAACTAAGTGGCAGACAGACAGATTCATTGTTATCCCGATCATTAAGCCTATTATCAGAGTAAGCGTTATCTTCGCAGTAACAGGTTCACTTAAGACATATGACCTTGTTCGTATCCTTACTGACGGAGGTCCTTATCAGACAACTGAAGTTCCGAGTACATTGCTCGAAAATATGTTGTTCTTGAGAAACAGATACGGAATGGGAAGTACGATTTCTGTTATGCTTATAGCTCTGTGCTTTGCATTTGCGTTATTAATTAGTGCTGCATTTAAGGAAAAGGATAAGTAATGATATGGTAGGAAAGAAAAAAACTTTTGTATATATACTTTTGGTTATCTGGACGATAATCAATTTATTCCCGATATATTTCATGTTTACTTTCTCTCTTAAGGGAAATGATGAAATCTTTGGTGAAAACGTTGTAGGACTTCCACGCCATTGGCTGTGGTCCAATTATACATCAGCGTTAGGTACAGGAAATATGGCGCTGTACTTCTTTAACAGTTTACTTGTTACAGCAGTTTCGATTGCTATTTCAATCATGGCTGCGATGATGGCAACTTATGCACTTACACGTATTAAGTGGAAACTCAGTAAGCTCACAACAGCATTCTTCATGCTTGGACTTACAATTCCGCTTCAGGCTTCAATTGTTCCTGTATATGTAGTGCTTTCAAGACTTCACATGCTCAATAAGTATTCAACACTTATTGTTCCTTACTCAGCTTTTACACTTTCAATGTCAATTCTTATTTGTACGGGATTCATGGTAGATATTCCGTATGACCTTGATGAAGCTGCTATTATTGATGGATGTGGTCTTTTCGGAACATTCTTTAAGATCATCATGCCGCTTATGAAGCCCGCTCTTTCAACAATCGGTATTTATGCATACCTTCAGTGCTGGAATGAGTTTATGTTTGCAAACGTATTTATTTCAGATGCAAAGCACAGAACATTACCTGTAGGTATTAAAGCTCTGTCAGGTGCATATACAACTGATTGGGGTCCGATCGGTGCTGCTCTTGTAATCGCAACATTCCCTACACTTATTACTTATGTTGCGCTTAGCAGAAAGATTCAGGATAGCTTTATCGCAGGTGCGGTTAAAGGTTGATTGTTTCGTATATCATATAGACTTTATTTTGACTCGGCATTTTCGGATGCCGAGTCTTTTTTTGCGCATAATCTCAAAAAATGTTATCTTTTTATAGAGTGTTTATTGTGATCTATATTTTTTCAACAGGAAATTATTAATATAGTATGGGAAAAAAGATGATCGATAAGTTTGGGGAGAAAAACAAAAAGACTACGCTTTCATCGAGCTTTAGAAGCACGATAGTAGGAATAGTAATAATTGTTTTGATATCATTTCTTATTTCAACATATATCATTACGGAAAAAGAGCGTAAGGCATATGTAATAATGGAATCGGAGAGCGTTCTCAAAGCTCTTTCAAATAATATCAGTTCAGACTTAAAGAACTACATGGATGTTTCAAGGCTTGTCATAACTGATAAAAGATTGGTGACATTTCTGAAAGCCAAAGCAAGTGCTGTGGATGAAAACATGTCGAACGACGCCAGATATGGAATAATGGATATTCTTAATGCCGCCGGAGGCGTGGATTCTGTTATGGCATTTAGAGAAGACATGAAGATGATCACGACCAACAGAATATCCTATACTTACGATGCAGATCTTATTAAATCAGGTTCATGGAAAGATGAGATATATTCATGCGAAGGAAGAGCTATAGTTGCTCTAAACTGCAATGGCATAGCAAGGAGAATTGATGGGAAACCTTTAGTTACGATTGAGAGAGCAATAAATGACATAAATTCCCAAAAGTGCATCGGTATAATGCTTATGAACATATCATCAAATGTTTTTCAGGATATGCTCAACAAGCTTAGATATGACAACATCTGCATTATGGGAACAGATGGAAGCTATATCGCCGGAAATGCGGGATATGTAGATTATTACGCCGAGGGAATGGCCGGCAGCGGAATAAAAAATAAGAATATAACAGTAAACAACAAGCGCGCACTTTTGTCAGTATGCAGTGTTGATGATTACCCAATAGTGATCATGCGTGTTTCAAAGTACGGAACAGAGGGTATCCCGTACGGAATCTTATATGTGCTGATGGTTCTTTTGATTGTGTTTGTTGTATTGGCGGTTCATATGGGAATCTTTATAAAGAACGATATAACAGATCCCATATACAAGCTTTCCGAATCAATGGAAAAGAACAAGAAGACAGGTAATCTTGAGACTATTGAAATAGAGATGCCTTCAAGTGAGCTTGATATGCTTAAGGATGATTACAACAACCTTATCGATCACGTCAACGAGCTCATCGGTACTTTGATTGAAAAAGAAAAGACTCTCCAGCGAGCAGAGATGCGAGTTTTGCAGGAACAGATAAAACCGCATTTTTTGTATAATTCACTTGAGACGATAGGTTTTCTTGCACTTGATGCGGGAGCGGTAAAGGTTCACGATTCCCTTGAGATACTCGGAAGTTTTTACAGGAACTTTTTGAGCAAGGGAGACAGGGTAATACCGCTGTCTAGAGAAGTACAGATTGTTAAGGATTATCTGGCTCTTCAGAAGCTCCGCTACGGAGATATTTTTGAAGATGAGTATGATATAGATGAAAAGACCAAAAAGCTGATCGTTCCCAAGCTGATTCTTCAGCCACTTGTGGAAAACAGTATTTATCATGGTATAAGAATGAAAGGGGAGAAGGGCAATATCAAAATAAGTTCTAAGCTTGTGGATGGTTCGCTTCATCTGTCGGTTCGCGACACAGGTGTTGGAATGGCACAGGATCAGATAGATAAGATCTTACACTCGGAGAGGAACTTTACCGGTGAGATCGAGGGCGAGAGCTTCGGACTGTGGGGAACCATTGAAAGAATTAGGATTTATTGCGGAAGTAACGATGTAGTAAGAATTGACAGCGAGATAGGAGAATACACCGAAATAGAGTTTATTATCTCAGAAGAAATGGCAATAAGGGGCATAAGTGATGGACAGAAAATATAGGGTTATGATAATAGATGATGAGGAATCGGCTCGTAAGCTCATGCGCGCAGCGATAAATTGGGGCGAACTCAATATGGAAGTTGTGGGCGAAGCGGCAAGCGGAATAGAAGCTATAAATGTTATTGACGACCTGAAGCCGGATATAGCATTTGTCGATATTTCCATGCCTTTCATGGACGGTATAGAATTTACCCAGACAGCGACGGGAAGATATCCGAATCTTGTAATAATAATAATGACAGCAATTAACCAGTTTGAATATGCAAGGCGATGTGTAAGCCTTCCGGTTTTTGACTATATGCTCAAACCTATGGTCAGAACAGAAATCACTAAGGTTCTCGAGAGGGCAAAAAAGATGCTTGATGCATCAAATGTTACCTGGGAAGAACCAAAGGTTGAACACACCGGAGCTTCTGCTGATGAGAGCAACACAACAGAGCTCATCAAGAAATTCGTGGAAGACAACTTTGCAGATTCCAAACTCAATCTTGCTTACATTGCACAGCACTTTGGATTCAGCGCAAGCTACTTATCCAGAAAATTCAAGCAGGAGACCGGTAGCAATTTTATTGAGTACCTTACAAACCTTCGCATGAAGAAGGCGATGCAGATTGCACGCGCCAACGTAAAGATGTATCAGGCCGCCTCAGAAGTCGGCATCCCCGATCCCAATTACTTCAGTCGCTGCTTCAAGAAATATGCCGGTATGAGCTATTCAGAGTACGTCGCATCTAAATACGAGTAATTTTTACTAGCACTCACTCTTAGTGAGTGCTAATTTTTTATTGACTTTTGTAGTTCAGGGAATTAAACTTTTATTTGTACGGTGGTGGGAAACTGCGGCTGTACATATACTGAAATGGTGCAAAGGAGTGAGAGTTATGGCTTCAAAAAAAGGTAATCTTTCAATCAATAGCGAGAATATGTTTCCGATAATAAAGAAATGGCTTTATTCGGATCATGACATTTTTTACAGGGAAGTAATTTCAAATGCCTGCGATGCGGTTACAAAGATCCGCAAGATGGATATGATGGGTGAGTATGAACTCCCTGAAGGTTTCAAACCCCGCGTTGACGTGGTGCTCAATGATAAAGAGAAGACTATTAAGATTACAGATAACGGAATCGGCATGACAGCTGAGGAAGTTGAGGAGTACATCAATCAGGTAGCTTTTTCGGGAGCAACTGATTTCCTTAATAAGTATAAAGATAAAGCTAATGCAGATCAGATCATAGGACATTTCGGACTTGGTTTCTATTCAACATTCATGGTATCGGATTCTGTTGATATCGATACTCTTTCATACAAGTCAGATGCAGCATCTGTACATTGGACATGCGATGGCGGATCTGATTTTGAGATGTCAGACGGGGATAAGAAAGAGGTAGGAACAACAATCACTTTACATCTTTCTGATGACTGTCTTGAGTTCTGCAATGAGTACAAGGCAAGAGAAGTTATTGAGAAATACTGCTCATTCATGCCTTACGACATATATCTTTCAAGAGAGAATGAGGAGGGAACAGAGACAATCAAGGCAAGCGAGAAGCTTGATTCTGACGTTGTCATAGAGGAGGTTCATCCTGAGAAAAAAGAGGGCGAGGACAAAGAGCCTGAGCTTGAGTACAAGATCAAGAGAAGACCTCAGCTTCTTAACGACACACATCCTCTCTGGGCTAAGACTCCCAAGGATTGTACAAATGAGGAATATCTTGAGTTCTACAGAAAAGTGTTCCGTGACTATAAGGAGCCTCTTTTCTGGATTCACCTCAACATGGACTATCCGTTCAACTTAAAGGGAATTCTTTACTTCCCTAAGATCAACATGGAGTTTGAGTCAATCGAGGGAACAATAAAGCTTTACAACAATCAGGTATTTATCGCTGATAATATCAAGGAGGTTATTCCTGAGTACCTCATGCTCTTAAAGGGCGTTATCGATTGCCCCGATCTTCCGCTTAACGTTTCAAGAAGTGCGCTTCAGAACGACGGATTTGTTAAGAAGATCTCTGAGTACATCAGCAAGAAAGTTGCTGAGAAGCTTGCAGGACTTTGCAAGACAGACAAAGAGAATTATGATAAATATTGGGATGATATCAGTCCCTTCATCAAATACGGTTGCCTTAAGGATGACAAGTTCTGTGAAAAGATGAACGACTACATCCTCTTTAAGAATCTTGACGGCAAGTACCTCACACTTCCCGAGGCTCTTCAGATCAACAAGGAGGCTGAAGAAGAGGCTAAGAAAGAGGAAGCTGTGGATGAAAACGGAAATAAGGTTGAAGCAGAAGTTGTTGACGATAAGGCCGAAGACAAGAAAGATGAGAAAGAGGAAAAAGAGCCTCGTATCATCTACTACGTAACAGATGAGCAACAGCAGAGCCAGTACATCAAGATGTTCAAGGCGCAGAAGATGGAAGCTTTCGTAATGAAGCACAACATCGATACTCCTTTCATGCAGCAGCTTGAGAGCAAGAATGAAGGAATCAGCTTTAAGAGAATCGATGCGGACCTTACAGATACATTTAAGAGCAAGACATCCAAGAAAGTTGCAGCTGAACTTGAAGAGAAGGAAAAAGAGCTTGCAGAGAAACTTAAGAAAGCACTTAAGAACGACAAACTTGCTGTTAAGCTTGAGAAGCTCAAGGATAAGAAAGTTTCTTCAATGCTCACTGTTTCTGAGGAATCAAGACGTCTTGCCGATATGATGAAGATGTATGCCATGAACGGAATGTCAATGGGAGATTTTGGTGCATCGGAAGGACAGACACTTATTTTGAACGCTAACCATCCTCTTGTTCAGTACGTGATGGAGAATAACGATGAAAAGAATACATCAATGATCTGCGAGCAGCTCTATGACCTTGCAAGGATTCAGAACGCACCTCTTGATGCAGAGTCAATGACTAAGTTTGTGGAAAGAAGTAATGAGATCATGATGATCCTTGCAAAATGAAGTAACAGTTAATTAGGCACAAAATGGGGATCATATATGAAAAGATTACGCGCTTGTAAAACAGGAAACACTATTCTCAAGATTTTTTTGATCAGTACGTTGGCATTTGCTTGCTACTATTTAAGGGATCTTTTTCAAAGTCCGTTTGGTTTTAGCGGATTTAGGGACAATCCCTCGATGTTTATCGTAAAGATACTTCTGATAGTAATTGTCGAATCGATACTTTTCTGGTCGGGAATAATTACGGTTTATTTAAGCTGTAAGCAGCTTGGAATCAGGTGGAGAGCACTGGGTATCATTTTTGGAATGGTACCGATACTCAATCTGATCATGTTGGGAAAGATAATCAAGACCGCAGATGACGAGATCAGGCTTGAAACCAAGAAGATCAAGCTTAACCTCGAAAGAAAAGACGATCAGATATGCAAGACCAAGTACCCGATCCTGATGGTTCACGGAGTTTTCTTCAGAGACTTTGAACATCTGAATTATTGGGGAAGAGTGCCGCAGGAATTAATAGATAACGGTGCGACCATATTTTACGGGGAGCACAACAGTGCGGCTACTGTTGAAAAGAGCGGTGAAGAACTTGCAAAGAGGATAAAAGAGATAAAGGCGCAGACCGGATGTGAGAAGGTCAATGTCATTGCCCACTCAAAGGGCGGACTTGATATGAGATACGCTATATCAAAGTGTGGAGCGTACGAGGATGTGGCATCTCTTACAACGATCAATACACCTCACAGAGGATGCGAATTTGCAGATTTCCTTCTTGATAAGATTCCCGAAGCGCAGAAGCAGACTGTTGCAAAGGCATACAATGCAGGCGCGGCGGCACTTGGAGATGTGGATCCTGATTTTATCGGTGCTGTTACAGATCTTACTCATAAGGCTTGTGAGAAGCGCAATGAGGAGGTCCTCGACAGAGAAGAAGTTTATTATCAGTCAGTGGGCTCAATTCAGAAAAAGCCGCTGTCAGGCAGATTTCCACTCAATATGTCTTATCTTCTGGTTAAATTCTTTGACGGAAGAAACGACGGACTTGTCGGAGAGAAGTCTTTTCCTTGGGGAAGTGATTTTAAGATGCTTGAACCAAGCGGAAAAAGAGGAATATCTCACGGCGACATGATAGACCTTAACCGTGAGAATATTAAGGACTTCGATGTCAGAGAATTTTATGTAAACCTCGTAGAGGAACTCAGATTAAAGGGATTTTAAAGCCTGTATCCAAAACTTTCCCCGTCAGGGTGTGGGAAGTTTTGGAGCATATTTTTATATCAGAAGCCGAGCTCACAGAGCTCGGCTTTTTCGTGCATCTTTACGACTGTTCACAGCAGAAAAAACGGGATATAATACAAATAAGGTTTTAAATTTCGTTCTTTTATCATTGTTCAATGGGATTTTTCACTTGTTTTATATTCACATGGAGGAGAGGCATATGAGGAAAAAAGTACTGGGGTTAATGCTTACATTGGTAATGACTGCAAGTCTTTTTGTCGGATGCAGTGGAAAAGTATCTAATACGATGATCGGCGGAAGTTCTACCGAAGGTGAAGCCGAAGAAGAGGACGTTCAGGTTGTAACTGTGTGGAGCGATAATGCTCATGAGCAGTCTATAAGAGAAGCACAGATCGAAGAATTCAATAATACGATAGGTAAACAGGAAGGAATCAGGATTGATTACACCGTATACGGATCTGATTATGCAGATGTCATCAATGTTGCCCTTATGGCAAACGACGGTCCTGATCTGTTCAGACCTTCATCAAATACTTTCGCAAAATATGTGAGTGCGGGATATGCAGTTCCTATCGCAGAACTTGAGGGTAGCGATGAACTTCTTTCAAAATATGACAAAGACGATCTTCTTATCGGAGACCAGATCTTTGATGGTAAGGTGTATACCCTTCCTTACAGTCTCCAGTCTTACAAAATGATAGTCAATAAAGATCTTTTTGAAAAAGCAGGAATAAACGTATATCCAAAGACATGGGATGATGTCAGAAAAGATGCGAAGCTGATCACAGATGCTTCAAATGGAGATGCGTATGGCTATTTCCTTGCACTTCAGAGTGGATGGACGCTCGATCATTATATCTACAGTGTCGCATCTGCTTCACTTGGACATTTCGGATATGATGCGGTAAGCGGGACATATAGGTATACGGACGGACTTCCGATCATCGAGAATATTCTTGGGATGATCGAAGACGGAAGTGTTTTCCCCGGATATGAAAATATGGACGCAGATATGGCAAGAGCGCAGTTTTCTGCAGGCAAAGTAGGTATTGTAATGGCTGCAAGCTTTGACGTTGCCGTGTATACGGAGCAGTTTCCGGCAGAGTGCAATTGGGCTGTATGCGATCCACCTTCAATAAAGAGTTCAGGTTATGAATACAAAGAGATGGTAACGCCTGTAGATCTTCTTGCGGTTGCAAGAAAGTCACTTGATGCGGAAAACACATCGAAGATCGCGAGAGTGCTTGAATGGTTCTACGCCGATGAAAATCAGGTAAAGATGTATGAGCAGGGCATGTATATACCTTACAGAAATCAGGTGCTTGATATGGCGTCGGATTCTACAGTTAAAGGCTGGAAAGAGTTTGCGACATTCCAGGGAAATCAGTTCATCATTCGTATGGCGGATCCCAAAGGAGCAATATCCTATGAGGGACTTTCTGCGAGAGAAACGCTTGCAAAGCTCTTTTCCGGTGGATATTCGGAAGATGCGGCGACAGTGCTGCAGGATCTGGATGCACGCTTAAACGGTGGATTGGCGCAGCTTGACGATGCGATCCTTAATGAATATGTCGCACCTCCGAGCTATAAAGTCGAGAGAGATTAAAAATATGATGACACAAGAGGATAAAGCTGGTCATAAACGCATGTCAAATGATAATGTGCGGGCAATAATGATGATAGCGCCGTTTCTTATCGGGTTTATATTATTCAGCTATGTTCCGATCATTTATATTTTGAGATATGCATTTACAGACTATAGTGGTTTTGGTGAATGTAGATTTACGGGACTTGAGAACTTTGTCAGGATATTTAAAAGAGATCCGGATTTCTGGCAGTCTATTGTCAATGCTTTTTTGCTCGCTGCGGGGAAACTTGCGGTTGAGATTCCGCTGGCTCTTGGGCTTGCGCTTCTTTTAAACCGTAAGCTGCGTGGGATGAATTTTTTTAGAGTAACGCTCTTTATGCCGTCCGTTATTTCCGCGGTAATAATAGGACTTATATTTTCACTTATGTTTGCTTCGCACAACGGCATGGTAAATGCGATGCTACAACATCTGGGGATTATTTCTAAGCCGATCAACTGGTTCAATACCAAATGGAAGGCGATGTTTATTCTGGGGATTGCGTCTGTTTGGCAGAACTATGGGATAAATATGATTTTTTTCCTTATGACACTTCAGAGTATTCCGCAGGAGTTGTATGACTGCGCGAGCCTTGACGGAGCGAAGGGAATAAAAGGATTTTTTTATGTGATATTTCCCGTGATCGCGCCGATATTCCAGTCAATTCTCCTGGTTGCGATAGTCGGAAGCCTTAAAATATGCGATCTTGTAATATCGTGCACAAACGGTCAGCCCGGAGGAACAACGGAAGTAGTGATGACGTATATCTACAAATCTTTCTTCGGGAAGTCGGGAAGGAATATCGAAGTTGGATATGCGTCTGCTATGTCGCTTATTACCGCTGTAATTCTTTGCTTAGTAACGGTTGTATATCTGAATGCAACCAAGAAACTTAAAGAACTGGAGTAGACTAAAGGAGAAAACGGCATGGCGCATATTAAGAAAAAATGGGGAGTGATCTTAATATATCTCGCCCTGTGTTTGTTTTTTGTGATAAGTTTTTTTCCCGTTTTCTATACGTTTATGTCGTCGTTTAAGAGCAACATGGATATATTGACGACGGGAGATCTGATAATACCCAGAGAATTTGTTTTTGACAATTATATAAAGGCGTGGCGACTTGCCGACTTTCAGACGTATACGATAAACAGTATTTTTCTGGCTTTCTTCTGTGTTCTGGGAGCGATATTTGCAAGTACGATATGCGGCTATGTCTTTTCAAGGGCGACGTTTAAGGGAAAAGAATTTATCTTTTACTTCATGATCTCGTCAATGTTCGTATCGCTTGGCACACTGACTCTGTATCCGCTTCTTATGATCATGAAGGCGTTTCATCTGAACAAGTCGCTGTGGGGCGTTATCATCATTCGTGTGTTTGGGATGAATATCACGAACCTCTTTATCGCGAGGGGATTTATATCTTCGATTCCGAGAGAGATAGATGAAGCGGCTAAGATAGACGGCTGTTCATTCGACGCTATATATTACAGGATAATTTTTCCGCTTTGCAAGCCGCTTATAGCGACGGTGGGTATTCTTTCGTTTAGAAGTGCATGGAATGATTACATGCTTCCAATGGTATTTACAATGACTGATACGGGACGAATGCCGCTTGTAGTGGGGATTATGCACTTAAAATCATCAGGTGACGCGGCTTCTTCGTGGAATCTTATGCTTGCCGGTACCGCAATTTCGTTGATTCCTATGATAATTATATATATAATGTTTAACAGGTATTTTATATCGGGAATGACTACGGGAGCGGTGAAAGGATGAGCCGGCATTTATGATTATCTGACATGATATTCGGATGGCTTATCTTACAATTTAGTAAGATAAGCTTTTTTTTTCGTAAATGTACTTGACATACCTCGGTAGGCGTAGTATTTTATACTACGACAGATAAAGTACGGTAAACGTAGTAATCGAGGAAGATGAAAAAGAGGATAAATCTTTTATGAAAAAACTTGTTGAAATCAAGGATGTATGCAAGATATACAATCCCGGAGAAAATGAGGTCAGGGCACTGAACCATGTGAATCTGACCATTGGTGAAGGAGAGCTGGTAGCTATAATCGGACAGTCAGGCTCGGGTAAGTCAACACTTATGAATATGCTTGGTTGTCTGGATACGCCAACGAGCGGTAAGTACTTCCTTCACGGACATGATGTGTCGCATATGACGGATGATGAACAATCGGATATCAGAAACAGAGAGATCGGGTTCATCTTCCAGGGATTCAATCTGATACCATCGCTTACGGCTATGGAGAATGTTGAACTTCCTCTTATTTACAGAGGAGTGGGCAAAAGAGAAAGAGAGAGACTTTCAGATGCAGCTCTAAACAGTGTAGGTCTTGAAAAGCGTAAGACGCACAGACCTAACGAGATGTCGGGCGGACAGCAGCAGAGAGTTGCGATAGCGAGAGCTATAGCGCAGGCTCCGCCGATACTTCTTGCGGATGAACCTACAGGTAACCTTGACTCGGCTTCGAGTAAGGAAATCATGAAGATAATAAAGAGACTATACGCCGAGGGCAGAACAGTTATCATCATCACTCACGACCCCGGTATTGCCGCACAGGCAAAGCGAATCATTACAATCTCTGATGGAAAGATTCAGAGTGATATTATAAATCCTGATTATAAAGAAGATTAAGGAGCTGGAAAAATGGCAGACAATAAAGAACTTGAAAAAACAATCACAGGCGTAGACGATAAGGATGCTATAAAAGAAACAACAGGAAGTAGCGTTGAGATCTACGATGAGTATGATGAGGATGAAATTGAAGAAACAAAGAAGCCCAAGAAAAAAATTAAGAAAAAATGGATAGTACTCGGCGCAGTGGTGCTTCTTGTCGGATTTTTTGTCGTAAGAGGAATAACCGCATCAAAAAACAAAGTAACTATGGTTGAAACAGTTGATGTTGCAAAGGGAAGCATTGAAAATGTTCTTTCCGTATCGGGAACCGTTGAGAGTGCTGAGACAAAGAGCTATTTTTCGGATGTAACAGCACCTATTGAAAAGCTCAACGTTAAGATGGGTGATAAGGTTGCAAACGGCGATGTGCTATATACTTACAATGAAAAAGAGCTTAATCTTGCAGAGCAGCAGGCACAGCTTGATATTAAGCAGGCTAAGGGATCTTACAATGCTCTTTTTACAGAGTCGGCAGCTGCAGACAGAAAGTATGCAGAAGGAATGAATGCACAGCAGATCAATGAGAGAATTGATGCTATTACTGCAGAAATCAATGCTCTGAACGATAAGATCACAGAGAAGACAAATCGTATGTCGAAGACACTTACCGACCTTCAGAAAACCATGCAGGATATCGATCAGGATGGTGAAATGGATCAGTACGGAGATGGCGATTTTACGGATAGAAAAGAACATGATGATGATAACAGCAGACAGATGGCACTGGCTGTACAGGAGTCATATCTTGAGGTTCAGAATTCACTTAAGAATGACACCGAGATACAGGGATGGCAGAGACAGATAGAGAATCTCAAAGAGGAACAGTCTCACCTTTCAACGGCAAAGGCTTCTGAGGTAAACGGCGGACAGGTTCAGGCGAACAAAGCAGTTTTGGATAAGCAGCAGATTACTCAGGGAGATGTTATCGCAAAGATCAAGGCAGCAAAGGAAGGCGTAAAGGCTGACTTTAACGGTGTTGTTACAGAAGTTGAAGTAGTAGAGGGCGCAACTGTAGCAAGCGGAACAAAGATGGTAACACTTGCAAATCTTGATGACGTTCAGGTAAGTGTTCAGGTATCAAAGACAGACCTTCCCAAGATCTCATTGGGACAGAAGGTTGATATTACTATCAACGGTAAGGCTTATACCGGCGAGATCACACAGATTTCAGGATCTGCTACAAAGAACGCAAACGGCGTAGCTGTTGTAGATACAAAGATCAAGGTTACAAATCCTGACAACGAGATCATCCTTGGTGTAGAGGCAAACAACAAGATTCACGCTGAAAAAGCTGATAATACTATTGTTCTTCCTTATGAGTATGTACTTACAGATGCAGAGGGCGACTATGTATTCGTACTTGAGAACGGAACAGCTGTAAGAAAGGCTGTTAAGATCGGTATCTCAACAAGTACAGAGGCTCAGATTGTTGAAGGACTTTCAGAAAACGACAAAGTGATAACTACAAATCTTGATACGCTTACTGACGGAATGCCGGTAGCAACTATGGAAGCGAAAAATGAGTAATTTTGTTGGATATATAAAAAGTGCAATTAAACAGATGAAGCATAACGGCTCCAAGACACTTATGACCATGCTCGGTATTATCATCGGTATAGCAGCGGTTATCACTGTAGTTACTCTTGGTAGCGGGATGCAGCAGTATGTTATGGATCAGTTCAATAAGCTCAATGGTAATTACGCTGAATTAACAATTAATCAGCAAAAGACAAGTGATTTTTTTACTGAAGAAGACGTAAAGCTTGTTGAAGAGGAATTATCAGGTATAAAGGGAATTACACCCATCTATGCCGGAAATGGCAAGGTAAAGGGAGATAGAGGAATCTGCCATGCTAATGTGTATGGTGGAAACGGGGCTATGGAATATTTTTTTTCCAAGCCTATCATTAAAGGAAAATACTTTACAAAGCAGCAGGTTGAGGCAGGAGAAAATGTATGCGTTATTGATCGTGATGATGCCAAAGAGCTTTTTAAAACCGAGGATTGTGTTGGAAAAGAGCTTGAACTTTCAATAGGCGATAAGACAGCAACCTATACTGTTGTAGGAATTAAGGATCGTTTTGATTCTTTGGCCAAAATGTCTTTAGGTGAGGAACACATAGCGTTTGTTGAAGTTCCGTACACTGCATATGCCGTGGATTATGGGCAGAGCATAGATAAGTGGTACGAGCTGCTTCTTTTTGCAGATCAGGATGTTCTTCAGGAAAAGTGCGATAAAGCAGGTCTTATACTGAATAATGCTCATGGAGGAAGGGGCAGCAATGTAGTCAAAGCAAATACCTTAGCAAATATTTCAGACATGATTGACGATTATCTGGGAACTGTGAAAGGTTTTTTGATTGCAGTGGCGCTTATATCCCTTCTTGTAGGCGGCATAGGTATTATGAATATCATGCTTGTATCTGTAGCAGAGAGAACGAGAGAAATAGGAATCAGAAAATCTATTGGTGCAAGAACAGGAGCAATAACAATGCAGTTTTTGATTGAGTCGGCAATTCTTACACTTTTGGCGGGAATAATCGGAATAGTTGTAGGTATTGGTCTTTCCAATGTTTTGTGTTTGGCGCTTAAGATGAAGCCTGTAATATTGCCCGAATCGGTTGTGATTGCTGCAGGAGTTTCCATTACAATTGGAATCTTCTTTGGCCTGTACCCTGCAAGGAAGGCTGCAAAAATGAAACCAATAGACGCATTGAGAGTATAAAGTATGGGAGCGATAAAAGAATATATAAAAAGTGCGATTGCAAGCATAAAGGAGAATAAAGGAAGATCTTTTTTAACCATGCTTGGAATCATAATAGGAATAGCAGCGGTTCTTGCTATATTGGTGATCGGTGATGGAGTAAAAGCCATGTCTAGAGAAAAATTGGCAGATATGGAAGTTACAACAATAGATGTTGAGTTGGACAATCTTAAAACCGACAAGTTTTTTACTCCGGATAATATGACTGAAATAGAACGAAGTTTAAATTCTATTTATGGAGTCAGCCCGGGAGGATTACATGTACACGGTTTATGTAAAGGTTATAAAGGTGCTTATGATGTCTATCTTTCAGGCGGAAGTGAAGCGCTTGGAAAAAATGTGAATAATAAGATACTGTATGGACATTATTTTAGCAAAGATGATGTTGAGATGCGAAATTATGTATGCGTGCTGTCGCAGAGCGCATCAAAGATGCTATTTGGATACGAGTCTGCTGTCGGAGAAACTTTTGAGGTTACTGAAGAAGGAAATACCAAAGAGTTTACTGTTATAGGAATCAGGGAAGACACAGACGAAGATACTTATTATGCAAAAAGTGAGGATTTTAGGACTGTTTTAGGTGATGCACCGTATACAACAATTGCCGAAGCGTACAATTTAGATGTTAATGCGAGTATTACTTCATTTACTGCATATGTGGATAATGATAAAAAGGATATTGCCAATTTGCAGATGAAGCCTGTTGTGGAGAATGTTCTGGGGCTTCGAGGCGAAGATGTTGTTAAAGTTACGCCGGCAAGAGTAGATGCGGCTAGTGAAGGCATTATCAATATATTAACGGCAGTAGTTGCTCTTGTAGCAATGATTGCATTGGTCGTAGGCGGTATCGGGGTTATGAATATCATGACCGTATCCGTTACCGAAAGAACCAGAGAAATTGGTATAAGGAAGTCGCTCGGAGCAAGGACATCATATATACTTATCCAGTTTCTTGCCGAAGCATCAATCCTTACATCTATTGGAGGAGTCGTAGGTATCATTGTCGGACTTTCGATTGCGAAGGTAGTGTGTACGATCCTTAAGTGGTCATTCATTGTTAATCCGGTAATCGTAACCGCTGTTGTTGGAGTTTCGATGCTAACAGGATTGTTCTTTGGAATAAATCCCGCAAGACGTGCGGCAAAGCTTAATCCTATTGAAGCGCTTAGAAGCGTATAAATTCATATATTTTAAAGGCTATACACTAAGCTTGGTGTATAGTCTTTTTTTAATGGGCAAAAAACTCTGCCGATGCGCACCATATCGTGATATACTAGTCTAGATAACAGAATTCAATCAGCAAACTGACGATTTGTCGGCTATGAATATATAGTTGATTAAAGAAGCCAATATAATGGTGTGGGGACTGGCATGGGAAAACTTGATGAGTATATAAAAAGCGCGATAAAACAGATGAAACATAACGGTTACAGGACTCTTATGACAATGCTCGGAATTGTCATAGGTATAGCTGCTGTGATCGCAGTTGTTGCGCTTGGTAACGGAATGAAGCAGTACGTTAAGGATCAGATCAATGGGATTGCCGGAAATTACGGATATGTCTACATCGATACTTCTAAGACAACAGAATTTTTTACACCTGAAGACATTACCATCCTAAAGGAAGCCTTACCTGACTTAAAGGGTATATCGCCGAATGATTACGGAGAAGGTAAGGTTAAAGGACCGAGAGCAACAGTTCTTACATCTATACAGAGTGGTTCGGAAGCACTTGATTATGCTTTTGGAAATAAGCTGATAAAGGGAAGCTATTTCACGGAGCAACAGGTAGAAACAGGGCAAAGAGTATGTGTGATGACACAGAACGATGCAAAAAAACTCTTTGGAACGGATGAGTGTATAGGAAAAGAGATAGAGCTGTCAGTAGCAGGAAAGTCAGCTGTGTACAGTGTTGTGGGAATCAGAGAAAATACAAACGAATTATATGATTTCTTTACACAGGACATGGATTACGCTGCGATGCTGGAGGTACCGTATACGTCATTTGCTTCGGATTATGGGTATGATATTGGAAAATGGTATAATCTGCTTCTTTTTGCAGAGCAGGATATATTGACCAAAAGATGCGAAGAAGCGCAGACAGTACTTACCAATGCTCATGGACTCAGAGGAGCAGATGCGATTTCGGCATACAGTATGGCGGATATGACAGAGGAAATTGATACGATCATGGGCGGTGCATCCAAATTCCTGATACTGGTTGCGTTTATATCGCTTGTGGTAGGCGGAATCGGCATTATGAATATTATGCTTGTTTCTGTTACCGAAAGGACAAGGGAAATCGGAATAAGAAAATCAATCGGTGCA
This sequence comes from Butyrivibrio sp., assembly GCA_017620235.1. GTDB lineage: Bacteria > Bacillota > Clostridia > Lachnospirales > Lachnospiraceae > Butyrivibrio. The sequence goes on from JAFZQT010000011.1 coordinate 21,706, forward strand.
AAAACCGGAGCCATAACAATGCAGTTTTTGACAGAGGCAGCCATTCTTACGCTTTCGGGTGGTGTGCTTGGAATAATACTTGGAATCTTTATTTCAAAATTGCTTTGTAAAATGATTGCTATGCCTCTTATTATCCCGATTCAATCAGTTTTGGGAGCAGCTTTCTTTTCAATAATGGTTGGAATTGTTTTTGGACTCTATCCTGCAAGAAAAGCTGCAAAAATGAAACCGATAGATGCATTGAGAGTGTGACGATATGGGAACATTTGGAGAATACTTTAAAAGCGCGATTGCAAGTATAAAAAATAATAAGGGAAGATCACTTCTTACCATGCTGGGAATCATAATAGGAATAGCAGCGGTACTTACGGTTCTTGTGATCGGAGACGGACTAAAGTCTATGGCAAGCGGAGAACTTGAGAATCTGGATGTTTTGACGATTGATGTCTCTCTTGATGCAAGTAAGACCGATAAGTGTTTTACGCCTGAGAATATGGCTGAGATTGAAAACAGTATGGGATCGATCTATGGCTTTGCTCCAAGTAGTGATGCCTTTGGAACGGTAAAAGGAAAGAAAGACAGTTTTAGCATATCTATTTCCGGAACATGTGATGCTGCTCGCTTGGTTGGAGGAAATAAGATTGTTCACGGGCGTTATTTTTCGAAGGATGATGTATATGAGTGCAATTATGTATGTGTGATAAGCCAAATTGGAGCACAGAATCTGTTTGGATATGAAAATGCAGTCGGTGAGACTTTGGAACTGACTGTCGGAGATAAGACAAAAGAATGCACTGTAGTAGGTATCAGGGAAGATACTCCTATGGACACCGCATATGCGACTAGAGCGGGAGATAAGCCTATTATTACGGCAGATATACCGTATACAGCTGTTGTAGATTTATCCGATAAGGATATAAATAATCTTTTTACCGCTGCGTCCGTATATGTCCATAAAGATAATAAAGATATCGTTAATGCAAAGATAAAGAGCGTTGTTGAGAATGTTCTTGGACTTAGGGGTGAAAGCGCCGTTAAAGTTAAATCTACCGAAGGGATGGACGCCGTATCAGAGACCATTCTTAGTGTAGTAACAACTGTAGTCGGCTTGATTGCAAGTATTTCTCTTCTGGTCGGCGGTATCGGCGTTATGAATATCATGACCGTATCTGTTACCGAGAGAACCAGAGAGATCGGAATCAGGAAATCGCTTGGAGCAAGGACATCTTCAATCCTTACGCAGTTCCTTGCTGAGGCGGCGATCCTTACTTCAATCGGTGGAGTCATCGGTATTATCTTGGGGCTATTGTTTGCAAAAATTGCCTGCATGGCAGTAGACTTTGAGTTTGTAGTAAATCCGCTCCTTGTAGCAGGTGTCGTTGGAATCTCAACCGGTATAGGCCTGTTCTTTGGAATATATCCCGCAAGGCGCGCTGCGAAATTGAATCCTATCGATGCACTTAGGAGTGAGTAAACAGTTCTTTTACAGCGTGAATTATATAAATATTATTTTGGCTCGGAGGCAGTTTGTCTCGGAGCTATTTTTATGCCTTTTTACATCACATTTCAAAACCGGTTTTCCATATTAAATATGTCTAGCGATAATTTAATACGAATAGGAGGATGAAAAAATAACAAGACGCTAAGACAATGGAAAACAAGGTGTGAGGTATGATGACCAAAATGTCAGACACGTTGACCTGATAAAGAGGCGACGGAAGATGCTGATATTTGAATACTGGGCGCAAAAATGATATAATTCAGTCGTTTGACCGCTTTAAGTATGAGTAGTCAGAAAATATCATATTTAAAAAGATATTGTTTTCCTTAAGTAACAGCTATTGATTATTCACAACAAAAAAGGAGAATGAAAAAATGAAAAAGAACACAATCAAAGTAGTATTAATGGTATGCTTTATCCTGTTTAGCTTTATATGCGTGGATCATTTCACATGTGTGGATGCGCATTGCATGGATTCATTTAAAGGTTATTGGGATTCAAATGGACAGTATCATGAACTTCCGCCGGAAAAGGAGCTTACACCAGAAGAAGAACTTGCTAAGAGAATAGAGAATTCTCGTAGATTTGGTTTTTCTGAAGAGGATATCCAAGAAATTATACCAACATGGCGTAAAGAGCTTGGCTTAGATTCTTCTGCATCTTCGACCGGAAGTGCTAGCACTTCTGCATCTCAAGCGCCTGCTAAAGCTACTTCTTCATATACAAAGGAGCAGATCGAAGCAGCCTGGGAAGAGACAGGAAGAGTAGAAGCTACCTGCGGAGCAGACGGTTCTGTTTCTTATAAGAACTCTCTGACGGGAAAGACCAAAACTGAAAAGATCCCGGCAACAGGACTTCATACATTTGAAGTCACTGAGCATGTTGATGCAACATGC
>JAFZQT010000077.1 GCA_017620235.1 Butyrivibrio sp.
CAAGATGCACATCCGCGCGATCTCAGAATCCGGACTCACCGCTGCAGATGAGATGCTCTATCCCGAGAACTGGGGATATATTGCTGATATTCTCTCATACGTTGCTATCGGAGCACGTTCTGTAGAGGATCAGGAGCACCGTATGACTGCAAGTGGTTTCGACGTTCCCGCAGGAATGAAGAATCCTACAAGTGGAGCTCTCGGTGTAATGCTCAACTCAGTATACGCAGCTCAGCAGTCACACTCTTTCGTATACAGAGGCTATGAAGTTAAGACAAACGGTAACCCTCTTGCGCACTGCGTACTCAGAGGTTCTAACAATAAACACGGCCAGTCGATCCCCAACTATCACTACGAGGATCTTAGCCTGCTTTTACAGCTTTACAACTCAAGAAACATCGTTAATCCAGCTGCTATCATTGATGCTAACCACAACAACTCTAACAAGCAGTTCAAGGAGCAGATCCGTATCGTAAAAGAGGTTCTTCACTCAAGAAACCACAACAACGATATCAAGAATCTTGTTAAGGGTGTCATGATCGAGAGTTACATCGAAGAAGGCTGCCAAAAGATCGGCGAAGGCATCTACGGCAAATCCATCACAGATCCTTGCCTTGGATGGGAAGACACAGAGCGTCTCCTTCTTGAAGTTGCCGAATTAGTCTGAATATAACAAAACAGCTGCTACACTAATAAATAAAATAGTGTAGCAGCATTTTTTATGCTTAAAATATTTATCTGATTCTTGCCCATTCATACGGATCTTTCGGAGCATTCTCCTTGCTTACATACTTAGATAAAGTATTGCTCGGCGAAAAGCCCATCATATCCTGAATAGCTGAAATTTCTGCACCGTTCTTCACAAGATGCGCCGCAAATGAATGTCTCAAAGAATGTGGCGAAATATCCGTGCTTATACCCGCTTTCTGAGCGTAGAATTTAACGAGCTTCCATACTCCCTGACGGCTAAGCGGCTTTCCGTCGCAGTTAAGAAACACATAGCCGGTGTCTTCTCTTTTCCCAAGTAAGGATTTCCTTGCCTCGAGAAGATAAGACGTAACGGCGCTTCTGGCCATCTTTCCGTAAGGAATGACACGATCGCCCTCCTCCTTCTTTTTCTTTTGCTGAGGAAGAAGGACACATCCAATTCCAAGATCGATGTTGCTCATTTTAAGATCAATGATCTCAGAGACCTTAAGTCCCGTAGAATAAAGCATCTCAAGAATAGCCTTATCTCTCACTCCCTTTGGACTGTCACTGAACTCCTGATTCAAAAGGTCCATCGTCTCAGTATCCGACAAGATTCTCGGAGTCTTCTTTGACATGGTGGGACTCTTTATGTATTCCGAAGGGTTCTCCGAAATATTACCATTCTCAACAAGATACGAGAAGAAACTTTTGATCGTCGTGTTGTATCTCATTATAGTCGAGGCAGCCATCTTCTTTTCTTTAAGAAGAGCCTGATACTCTGAGATAATATCCTCGGTAACTTCAGCTATATTATGTACTCCGCGTTCTTCAAGGAAACGAACGAATATCAGAGCATCATGTTTGTATGAACCAACCGTGTTTTCAGAATAATCTTTGACGCTTTTAAGGTACTCGATAAATGCGTCAACAAGACATTCCATTTCAGATTTTTCCATCTACCAATTCACCTAATCTGCTATACACATCAAGGCAGTCAAGTGTTGCGAAATAATCCATCGGAGTCTCAGCTCTGCGGATAAGTTCAACACTACCATCCTCTCTGAGTAGCAGTTCCGCACTCTTTAGTTTACCGTTATAGTTGTAACCCATTGCATAGCCATGGGCACCTGTATCATGAATATAGATATAATCTCCCATATCGATCTTGGGAAGTTTTCTGTCGATAGCAAATTTATCATTGTTCTCGCAAAGTGAACCTGTTACATCATATACATGATCAAGAGGCTCATTCTCTTTTCCAAGAACTGTTATGTGATGATATGAACCGTACATTGCGGGACGCATAAGGTTTACCGCGCAGGCATCTACACCGATGTACTCCTTATAGATGTGCTTCTCATGAATAGCCTTGGTAACAAGTGCTCCGTAAGGTCCCATCATGAATCTTCCCATCTCTGTGAAGATCGATACATCATCCATTCCTTCAGGTGCAAGGATCTTGTCGTACTGCTCGTGAACGCCCTTTCCGATCTCATAAATATCATTTGGTTCCATATCAGGTGTATAAGGAATTCCTACACCGCCTGAGAGGTTGATAAATGCTATCTTGGCTCCTGTAGCCTTCTGAACTTCAACCGCAAGCTCAAAGAGCTGGCCTGCAAGCTGAGGATAATATTCATTGGTAACTGTGTTGCTCGCAAGGAATGCATGAATTCCGAAACGCTTTGCACCCTTACTCTTAAGTATCTTAAATGCTTCTATAAGCTGATCTTTGGTCATTCCGTACTTGGAATCGCCCGGGTTGTCCATGATTCCGTTACTCATCTTGAACACTCCGCCCGGATTGAATCTGCATGAGATTGTCTCAGGGATCTTTCCAAGTGTCTTCTCAAGGAAATCAACATGTGTGAAATCATCAAGATTTATGATAGCTCCGAGCTTATCTGCAAGAACAAACTCCTCAGCGGGTGTATCATTTGATGAAAACATGATCTCGCTTCCCAAAGCTCCGACTGCCTTACTTAAAATAAGCTCTGTCTTGGAGGAACAGTCAAATCCACATCCGTTATTTCTCAAAATATCAAGAAGTACAGGGTTAGGATTAGCTTTAACCGCAAAGTATTCCTTAAATCCTTTGTTCCAGGAAAAAGCGTCATATACTGCTTTTACATTATCTACAAAACCCTTCTCATCATAAATATGAAAAGGAGTCGGATAACTCTTTACAATTTCTTCAACCTGTTCTTTTGTTACAAATGCTTTTTTCATAATTTCCTCCGGAAAAACTTAAAATAACATGCGCTTTGCGCATCTATAGAACACTTTAACATGGTAGTGCATAAAAATGCAAGAAAAAACTTATATCGAAAAATCGTCTTTTTTAAATATCCTCGATCTGCCAATCGATCGGGTCCAAGCCGTTCTGCGCCAAAAATTCGTTGGCTCTGCTGAAATGCTTACATCCAAAAAAGCCTCTGTATGCAGAAAGAGGACTTGGATGAGGTGCTTCAAGTATCAGATGTTTGGGGTTGTTGAGCATACTCTTTTTCATCTGCGCAGGTCTTCCCCAAAGCATATATACGATCGGTCTGTCCTGCTCGTTTACCTTCCTGATGATGGCATCGGTAAACTCTTCCCAGCCTCTTCCCTTATGGGAGTTTGCCGCGTGCGCTCTTACGGTAAGAACCGTGTTGAGCAAAAGAACGCCCTGATCTGCCCACTTTTTAAGATAGCCGTTATTGGGTATCTTGCAGCCAAGATCGTCATTAAGTTCTTTATAAATATTCACGAGTGACGGCGGCGGATCTGCCTTACCGGGAAGAACCGAAAAAGAAAGTCCGTGCGCCTGTCCCGGTTCATGATACGGATCCTGACCTAGTACAAGTACTTTGACTTTCTCAAGCGGTGTCAGATGAAGTGCGTTGAAAATATCCTCTGAATCGGGATAAATTACGTGCTTACTGTATTCTTCTTTTACAAAATTAAAGAGCTTTTTGTAATAATCTTTATGAAACTCGTCGCTAAGTGCCGGCAACCAGTCATTTGAGATCATTGCCATTGTAGTCACAACCTTCTTTCTTTTTTATAGCCTTACTGAAACGCCTTTGCTTCTGAGGTATTTCTTAAGATTGCATATCTCAAGTTCCTTGTAATGGAAAAGAGAAGCCGCAAGAGCCGCATCTGCACAGCCTTCTGTGAGCGCATCATAGAAATGCTCCATTGTTCCTGCGCCGCCCGAAGCGATAACGGGTACATCGACAGCTTCAGAAATCTGCCTTGTGAGCTCTATGTCGTAACCTGCCTTTGTTCCGTCGGCGTCCATACTTGTAAGAAGTATCTCTCCCGCACCGAGCTCCGTTACTTTCTTAGCCCACTCTACGGCATCGATCCCTACATCGATTCTTCCGCCGTGCTTATAGATATTCCAGCCTGAGCCGTCTTCTCTCTTTTTTGCATCGATAGCAACGACAACGCACTGGCTTCCGAATTTGTCGGCAGCTTCAGCAACAAGCTCAGGTCTGTCAATCGCTGCAGAGTTCATTGAAACTTTGTCCGCACCTTCTCGAAGGATTGCCTTTACGTCGTCAACAGTCCTGATTCCGCCGCCTACGGTAAAGGGAATGAAAACTTTTTTTGCCACTTCTCTTACCATATCCGCAACGGTTGCTCTTCTCTCATTTGATGCCGTTATGTCGAGGAAAACAAGTTCATCGGCGCCTGCTTTTGAGTAAGCCTCTCCGACTGTAACGGGATCTCCTGCATCCTTAAGATTAACGAAATTTATTCCTTTTACAACCCTGCCGTTATTTACGTCAAGACAGGGAATAATTCTTTTTGTATGCATATCTGCTCCTCTCTTATACGGCCAAAAAGTTCTTAAGTATCTGCATTCCTACCTCAGAGCTCTTTTCAGGGTGGAACTGGCAGGCAAATACATTGTCTTTTTCAACGGAAGCTTCGATACGTACCGAATAGTCTGTTGTTGCTGTCACGATATCCTTATCCTCCGCCTGAAGATAATATGAATGAACGAAGTAAACATATGCTTCGTCATCGAGCCCTTTGAAGAGCTTTCCCTCTCTTGGGAAAGAAAGATTATTCCAGCCGATATGAGGAACTTTGTAATATGTTCCTTCTTTATCTGTATTGGGAATTCTTACGATTTTTCCACGCAAAATGCCCAGGCCGCTAACTCCCTCCGATTCCTCACTTGAATCGAACAAAAGTTGCAGTCCCAGGCATATTCCCATAAACGGAATGTTCTTATTTATCACCTCTTTGATAGGCGCTTCCATTCCGTATTCCTCTATTTTTTTCATTGCATCGGAAAAAGCTCCGACACCGGGAAGTACAACATGATCTGCTCTGTATATTTCCTTTGGATCTCTTGTGATGACGGTCTCGGTTCCAAGATATTGAAATGCTTTCTCAACACTCTTTATGTTACCGGCATCATAATCAATTATTGCTACCATCAGGCATCTGTCCCCTTTCAAAACTTTCGATGCCTTCTGTTATATACAGATCACTCTTCAAACATCCCTAAAACTTCCATGATTCTGATAGTATAATCTCTGTCTTTCTTGATGGAATTGATCTCAGTGATATCTTCCTCAGAAAGACCATAGTTCTCTGAAAGCAACGATTCTATACTATCGTACACGCTACTCACTTGAATTTCAACATTAAACTTTGTTGCCTCTTCAAGCAGGCTTTCCTTGTTGCGCTCGGCCATAAGCAGCATATCAAGGGCTTCCACTTCCTTATTCATCGCCTTGTAGTTCTCATATCCTGTGACGTATCTCTGTGCCCATGCAATGACTCTTGATCTCTCATACATGGTCTTCTGCTCAGTCGTCATGGTCTTTCCATGGAAAAGCTTATACGCACCTATAAAGTCACTCTGAACATAAGCTGCTTTGGCTTTATCCGTTGCAGTCTTTACGGGAAGAATAAGTGCAGGGATACAAACAAGTATTCCAAGGCTTGCCGCAAAGATTCCTGAAACAGCAATCTTCTTTGGCGCTATAGCCTTACTCGGCGGAGCCGGTTCTTCCGGAGCCTTAGGTTTCTTTTCTTTCTTAGGCTTCTTTTCCTTCGGAGGTTTCTCCTTCTTAGGCTTCTTCTCCTTGGGCGGTTTCTTAGCCTTTTCTTTTTTCTTCTTCTCTTTCTTGGGCTTTGGAGTATCTCCAAGTTCAGCAAGAACCTGTTGATTCTCGTCGGTAAGACTCGCAAGTCCTTCCGTCCCGAACTCTTCAAAATCATCGTCTTCTTCGGTAAGTGCACGTATGATCTTCTGAAAAAAGCTTTCTTTATGATGATGCTTTCTATGTTTGCCCTTGCCATGTGCTTCCGCATCATCTACGTCCTCCGGCTCATCCAAGTCGGGTAGCGCAGATATGGCGTCAAGAGCAACATCAGTGCCAAGGTCGTCAAACCCTGTCTCTGTGAGAGCATCAAGAATATCGTCTTTACTTATCTCTTCTTCCTGCTGTCCCATCTCCTGATCAAGGTGGGCAGTTTCTTCAAGAGATTCAACTTCATCATTCGCAAGACTGTTCATGAGAGCGTCAAGATCGGGTATTGATACATCCTCCGAATCCTGCATTATCTCTTCTGTAGATATTTCCTGAGGTTCGTCGCCAAGTATCTTTGCAACTTCACCCTCTGTTGTTTCATATGTCTCGTTCATTCCGCCAAGAAGCTCATCAAGATTGGCTTCAAGGTCATTAAGATTTATGTCGTCTTCTGAGATTTCATCAAGTCCTACAGGAGCGCGGCGATCGTCTTCTTCAATAAATCCAAGATCTGTCGCAGTTACATTGAGTTCTCCGTCATCAGAAGGAATCTCCATATCTGCCGACATTTCGCTGTCAGGTGCTTCTGCCCCAGCTTCAGCCGGTGTATCCGCATTTTCAGATGAAGTGACATCTGCATCAGCGCCGCCTTCACCTGCGATTTCATCCATATTTAAAAGACTTTCAAGCTCAGCAATATTGTCTTCTGTTACAACTCCATTGCCTGATGGTTCATCTGCAGCCGGTTCCTCCAGAGCAATGTTATCGCCATTTGCCGTTGCTTCACCAGGTGCCTCAGCCGGCTCACTCTCCGAGGGTTCGCTCTCATCAATTGTCATATCGTCAAGGCTCTGCAGATCAAGGCCGTCATCAGATGCATTTGTCGCACCTGCTCCCTCAGCCTTTCTTTCTCTGTCAATAATATCGCTAAGGCTGCTCTCCTGTTGCTCAGGCGAATCCATAAGGCTTCCGCCGGGCATATCATCAAGAAGATCTGTAAGGATCTCCTCAGGTGTCTGATCTGCATCAGAATCTTTTTCCGTAATGATATTATTATCTTCCGGAAGATCAACCTCGGGCGCCATCTCTGCCAGAGCATCAACAATCTCCGAATCATCTATAATAGGAACAGTCTCGGCAACATCCGGGATAACGATGTTATCCGCAGGAGCTTCCTCTTCCTGTGCCTGCGCATCATTGCTGTTTTGCCTGTCTGCGTCGTTTTTTTCAGCATCGGCAATCGCCTCATCCAAGGCAATCTCCTCAGCATCACGTACATCCTCTTCTGTCGGATCGTTTCCTACAGTAAATTTCGGAATACCGGGATCTGAAGGCTTCTGAATATCATCGAGAAGGCTTGCAAGTGCATCATCGATAAGCTCATCTCTGTCGGCTTTATCCATAAGGTCCCCGACTTCTTTGATGTCATTATTGCCGGTCGAATTATCTATAAGCGCGCCAATATCCTCCGATTCGCTGTTAAGCAGCTCTGCGGAGTTACCGTTGTTCGCTTTTGATGACATTCTGCTAAGTGCCGATTGAGGATTACTATTTGATTTTGCTGAATTCAACAGGCTGTCGAGATATTCCTCATCACTAGACTTCATAGTCCTTTACTCTCCTGCATAATATAATTGACAGAATCCATTTTTAATGAATCCGTTTTATCCTCTATCTCATGGATAAGCTGGTATAGTTTGTGATGTACCCTTATAAAATGTGATTTCTTATTAAGAAACGTCATTTTTTCAAAAGGCCATCTGATCAGACTAGGATACTCAAATCCAACTCCAAGCTCAATAACAAGCATATTTTTATTTAATGTTCTAGTCAGAAAACTATTGTACATTTTCCAATAGTTAAGATAAGCTTTCTCGTTGTACTTTATATCTTTGTATTCTTTCCTCTTCTGATTGAGATACAGCTCTTTTCCGTCCTTAGTAGGCTTTGAAAAACTGATATCTTCCGGAAGAACACCGTTATCCGAAACAATGATCTCGTGAATCTTATCTACCAGAGAAGTAAACTCCGGGCACTCCTGTGGCTTGAAGAGTTCGCCGTCTTCTTCATCATACTGAAGATACATGCAATTTCCGCAGGGAAATACACTTTTCTCAGGTTCAAAGCCGTTTAACAGTGCATCCTGGAAAAAAAGATCACTTATCAAAAAGTATTTTTTATCTCCAATAAGCTTTTTCAGCTCTTTATAAGCATTCTCAATTCGTTCGTCGGAATTGTGATAAGCATATTCATATTCGATTATTGGCAGAAGCCACTCGTTTCCTTTTTCTTGGGAATATTCAAGAATCTCTTTATATCTATCGTCATTTTTGAGTCCAATCTTGACCCAATTCCATTCACTTCCTATTCCTATTATGATAAAATCTGATTTTTCTATGTTTTTTAAAAGCGTGTCAGCCATTGTAAAAGAAAACCTCGGTATCTTAAGAATAAAAGAAAACACTCCCCTTATTGAGACAGTCACTGAAAACTCGTTTCATAACTGAGCCAACAAAGGGAGTTCAAGTCAGTACGTATCAGCGTGCATTCGGTGCATTTACAAGTTCGTCGATAACAGCAACAAGATTGCCAATTTCAGGTTTTGAAAGCTGTCTGTCCGCACCTAAAGATTCGCCTTTTCTTCTCATCTCTTCGTTAACCAATGAAGAGAATATAATGAGCGGGATCTTCTTAGTAGCATCGTCGCTCTTTATAAGCTTTGTAAGTCTGTGTCCGTCCATGATAGGCATCTCGATATCGGTAATGATGCACTTAATATCATCGAGAGTTCCTTTTTCCTTACATGATTTGATGTAATCATATGCAAGCTTACCATTTTCGAAGTGGATTACATTGTTATATCCTGCCTTATTGAGTGAATCTACAATAAGTCTGTTGAGGAGCTGTGAATCCTCTGCAAGAACGATAGGCACCTCATTTCTGGGTCTTGTTCCTATTTCCTCAAGAGCATCCATGTTAAGTCCTGTATTAGGGTTAATATCAGCAACGATCTTCTCGAAATCGAGAATGATAATAAGCTGATTTTCAAACTTTATGATACCTGTGGAGATACTCTCCTCAGTCTTTGAAATCGTAGCATTGGGTTTAATGATATCCGCCCATGAAACTCTGTGAATACCAACTACCGCATCAACATGGAATGCGATGTCAAGTTTATTAAAGTTTGTAATAATGAATAATCCACCGGGCTGAGAAGCACCACGCTGTAAACAGTTCCTTAAATCAATTGCCGTAATCATAGTATCACGCGGCATGAAGATTCCTTCAATACTCGGATGAGCATTAGGTACCGGTGTAACCTCCTGATAGACAATTATCTCCTTGATCTTAGCAACATTGATTCCGTAACAATGGTCATCAATCTTAAACTCAAGGACCTCCAATTCATTAGTTCCGTTTTCAAGCAGGATTTTTGATTCCATTCTCTCACCTCACGTGTAAATATAATAGACTAGGATTTTTTCATAAAAAACCATTCAAAAATCGATAACTATTAAATTTAGTATATCTCTATTTAGTATAGCATAGTTTTCTGAAAATAAATACAAAAAAACTAAAAAGGCGGGCAGTTGACCATCTTTTTAGTTTTCATTAATAACTTTTTTATACTTTAAATTAATTATTAAAAAAAGATTTGTACTTTCAAAACCGAACACTGAATTATCGTTTCCAGATCTTTTCTATACACCTATATTAGGATAAGCCCTCGACCTATTAGTACACATCAGCTGAACATGTTACCATGCTTACACCTTGTGCCTATCTGACCTCGTACTCTACAAGGGGTCTTACTGCCGAAGCAGGGATATCTCATCTTGAGGGGGGCTTCACGCTTTGATGCCTTCAGCGTTTATCCCGTCCGGACGTGGCTACCCAGCCTTATGCATCTGGCGATGCAGCTGATACACCAGCGGTCCGTCCATCCCGGTCCTCTCGTACTAAGGA
>JAFZQT010000012.1 GCA_017620235.1 Butyrivibrio sp.
AACACCTCTTTCACTTTCAATCGAGACAATGGGTGGTGTTGCTACAAGACTTATCGAGCGTAACACAACTATTCCTACAAAGAAGAGCCAGGTATTCTCAACAGCAGCTGACAATCAGACAGCCGTTGATATCAACGTTCTTCAGGGTGAGAGACAGTTCGCTAAGGACAATAAGTCACTCGGACAGTTCAGACTTGACGGAATCCCTCCGGCAATGAGAGGTGTTCCTCAGATCGAAGTAACATTCGATATCGATGCAAACGGTATCGTTAACGTATCTGCTAAGGATCTTGGAACAGGAAAAGAGCAGCACATCACAATTACAGCAGGATCAAACATGTCTGATGAGGACATCGATAAGGCTGTTAAGGAGGCTCAGGAATATGAAGCACAGGATAAGAAGCGTAAAGAAGGAATTGATGCGCGTAACGATGCTGATTCATTTGTATTCCAGACTGAGAAGGCTCTTCAGGAAGTTGGTGACAAGATAGACGCTTCACAGAAGCAGGTAGTTGAGGATGACATCAAAGCTCTTAAGGAAACTCTCGAGAGCACAAAGGATAAAGAGCTTTCAGACAGCGAGATCGACACTCTTAAGAGCCAGAAAGAGAAGCTTATGACTGATGCTCAGGCACTCTTTGCTAAGATGTATGAAGGTGCTCAGGCAGCAGGTGCAGGCCCTGATATGGGTGCAGCAGGCGCAGGTTCTGACATGAGCGGAGCTTCAAATGCAGCTGATAACAACGACAACGTTGTTGATGGCGATTACAGAGAAGTATAATTAGTTTTATGTAAAGTTTCTGATAGCCAGACGAAAAATCGCCTGGCTATTCGGAGCATTTTGGAACATAGAGAGAAAATTTGATGATATTTGAGGAGTGTTATGGCAGAGCAAAAGCGTGACTACTATGAGGTCCTTGGAGTAAGCAAGAGTGCCTCAGATGATGAGATTAAAAAAGCATATCGTGTACTTGCTAAAAAATATCATCCTGACATGAATCCCGGAGATGCGACTGCTGCTGAGAAGTTCAAAGAAGCTTCAGAAGCGTATGCGGTACTCAGCGATCCTGAGAAAAAGAGACAGTACGATCAGTTTGGTCATGCTGCTTTCGAAGGCGGATCCGGTGGGTTTGGCGGATTTGATTTTAACGGTGCTGACTTCGGAGATATTTTCGGAGACATATTCGGCGATTTCTTCGGAGGTGGAAGGTCACGTGGCGGCGCAAGAAGCGGTCCTTCTAAGGGAGCAAATCTGCGTGCCAGCGTAAGGATCACTTTCCTTGAGGCTGTATTTGGCTGTGAGAAAGAGCTTGAGCTTACGATAAAAGATCCCTGCCCGACATGTCATGGAACAGGCGCAAAGCCCGGAACAACAGCACAGACATGTTCTAAGTGTGGAGGAAAAGGACAAATCGTTTATACTCAGCAGTCTTTCTTTGGTACAGTAAGAAATGTTCAGACATGTCCAGAGTGTGGTGGAACAGGTAAGGTTATCAAAGATAAGTGTACCGATTGCCACGGAACAGGATATATCGCAAGCAGAAAGAAAATCCAGGTTACTATTCCTGCAGGTATAGATAACGGTCAGAGTGTAAGAATCCGTGATAAGGGTGAGCCCGGTGTTAATGGCGGACCGAGAGGAGACCTTCTTGTTGAAGTTATCATCTCAGATCATCCTATATTCCAGAGAGAGGGATACGATATCTATTCAATGGTTCCCGTATCATTTGCGGTTGCAACTCTTGGCGGAACAGTTCTTATTGATACAGTAGACGGTAAAGTCGCTTACGATGTAAAAGCCGGTACACAGACCGATACAAGAGTAAGACTTCGCGGAAAAGGTGTTCCTTCACTTAGGGATAAGTCAGTTCGCGGTGATCACTATGTAACACTTGTTGTTCAGGTTCCCGAGAAGATCTCTAAGGAAGCAAAAGACATCCTTAAGAAATTTGATGAGCTTACAGGTGATTCTCTTACAGCAGCTGAGCGCATGATGGATTCCAAGGATAAAGATCCCGGAAACGACAGCCCCGGCGGCAAGAAGAAAAAATCATTCTGGAAATAAATTTTGCTTATGATTTAAATTATGGTATACTTCCGTAGTTAGATTGATAATTACGGAAGTATTTTTATAGGTGAAAAAATATGAAATGGATGCGTTTTAGAGTTCGTACAAACGAAGAGGCAGAAGATATCATAATAAGTTACCTTGAAGATATAGGTCTTGAGGGTGCACAGATTGAAGACAATGCACCTCTGACTGCTTCTGATAAAGAGCAGATGTTTATTGATGCACCTGAGCTTGAACCTGATGAAACAGAGTCGGGTATAGAAGAGGGTGTTGCTTATCTCAATTTCTTTTTGGAAATCGATGATAATGATATGCTTACGGTTGAGTATCCCGATGATAACGGTGAGTACGTTAAGGTTAAGAAGACTCCCGATGAGATGCTTGAGAAGATAAAAGAAAAGCTCGCTGAGCTCAAAACTTTTACAGATATAGGTGACGGAACCATATCGGTTGATGTCACAGAGGATATCGACTGGATCAACAATTGGAAACAGTACTTTCATAAGTTTTATATAGACGATGTTCTCATTATTCCTTCATGGGAGAAGGAGACGGATGAGGACAAAGAGAAGGCGGAGATGGTTCTTCATATAGATCCCGGAACAGCCTTCGGAACAGGAATGCACGAGACAACTCAGCTCTGTATCAGAATGCTGAGAAAATACGTAACTCCCGAAACCGAGCTTCTTGACGTTGGAACGGGTAGCGGAGTGCTTTCTATTCTTTCTCTTATGTTCGGTGCGAAGCACGCTGTAGGAACAGATCTTGATAAGTGCGCTGTTCCGGCAGTAAAAGAGAATATGGAGAATAACAACATCAGTCCCGACAAGTTCGAGATGATGATCGGAAATATCATAGATGATAAAGAAATTCAGGATAAAGTCGGCTATGATAAATATGACATCGTTGTTGCAAACATACTTGCAAACGTACTTGTTCCGCTGACTCCCGTTATATTGAATCAGCTTAAGAGCGGAGGAATATATATTACATCGGGAATAATCAATACCAAAGAGGAAGAAGTCAAAAAAGCACATCTTGATGCAGGTCTTGAGATACTTGAGATTCATCATCAGGGAGACTGGGTTTCTATCACATCGAGGAAAAATTGATGTATCATTTTTTTGTTGAAAGCGCGCAGATAAGCTCTGATCTAAAACGCGTTGATATAGTCGGAGCCGATTACAATCATATTGCCAATGTCCTTAGGATGAAGGTGGGCGAGCAGTTTTCTGTGAGTGTCAGAGAGGAAAACGACGGCCGCGAGCTCTTTTACGAGATCGAAGAGATAAATAAGACAAGCGTTGTCGGAAAGCTTTGCTTTGTTGAGGAAGTGGGAAATGAACTTCCGTCGAAGATTTATCTTTTCCAGGGGCTACCGAAGGTCGATAAGATGGAGCTCATCATACAGAAGGCTGTTGAACTCGGTGCTTTTGAGATTGTACCGATGTCTACAAAAAGGTGTATAGTAAAGCTTGATGCAAAAAAAGCTGAGTCAAAAGTAAAGAGATGGCAGGCTATAGCTGAGGCGGCGGCAAAGCAGAGTAAGAGAGCGGTTATTCCTGTTGTAAAGGAACCGATGACGATGAAGCAGGCAATAGAGTATGCAAAGGAGCTTGAAGTAAAGCTTATACCCTATGAACTTGCAGAACATATAGATGAGACCAAAAAGATAATCGAGGGCATAAAGCCCGGAGAAAACATCGCTGTATTTATCGGACCTGAGGGCGGTTTCTCGGAAGAAGAAGTTGCGCTTGCAAAAGAAAACGGAGTTCTTCCAATTACACTCGGAAAGAGAATACTCAGGACAGAGACGGCAGGTTTTACGATTATTTCCTGGCTTATGTATCATTTAGAAGGATGAGAAATGGAAGCATATTTGGATAATTCTGCTACAACGAGAGCATTTGATGAAGTTGCTGATCTTGTGGCAAAGGTAATGAAAGAAGAATACGGAAATCCATCGAGTGTTCACCACATGGGACTTGTTTCCGGAGAGAGGCTTGCGCAGGCAAGGGAGACTATCGCGGCAACACTTAAGGTTGACTGCAATGAGATAGTTTTTACTTCAGGCGGAACAGAGTCTGATAATTTCGCGATAATCGGTGCTGCCAGAGCAAACAAGTGGCGTGGAAAGCATATCATCACAACATCAATCGAACACCCTGCGGTACTTGTGACAATGGAGTACTTGCAGAAAGAGGGATTTGAGATAACTTACCTTCCTGTAGATCACGAGGGAAAAGTAAGCCTTGATGATCTGAAGGCTGCGATTAGGGAAGACACTATACTTGTGTCCATGATGTTTGTAAATAACGAGATCGGAACCATTGAGCCTGTTGCAGAAGCAGGAAAGCTGATAAAGGCTATTAACAAAGACATTGTTTTCCATGTGGATGCGGTTCAGGCATATGCTAAGGTGCAGATCCGTCCAAGAGCTATGGATATAGATCTTATGTCTGTCAGCGGTCACAAGATACATGGTCCAAAGGGAGTAGGTTTTTTATATATCAAAAAGGGAACCAAAATCGTGCCGATATGCTACGGCGGAGGTCAGCAGAAAGGCATGAGATCCGGAACTGAGAATGTACCGGGGATTGCAGGACTTGCCCTTGCTGCAAAGATGTGCCATGATGATTTTAAAAATCGCATCGAAAAATTATATGAATTAAAAAAATATCTCATTGATTCGCTCAATGAGAGAATTACAGATATAAAGATAAACGGACCTTCCTGTGAAGAGGGAGCACCTCACATCGTGAGCCTTTCAATAAAGGGACTTGCAGCCGAGACTGTTTTAAATATGCTCAGTAGCAAGGAGATATATGTTTCTGCGGGAAGTGCGTGTTCATCAAACAATCCGCATGTGTCGGATACGCTGGTGGCGGTTGGTGTAGAAAGAGAACTTCTTGAGTCTACAATAAGGATAAGTATGTCACTTATGACGACCAAGGAGGAGATTGATTTCTTTCTTGATACACTGAGTTCACAGGTTGAGAATATGAGAATGTTCTATCGTCACTAATGTCTTTAGAAAAAGAGGAAAAGAAATGCAGTATCATGCTTTTGTGATTAAATACGCCGAGATCGGTGTTAAGGGAAAAAACAGATATATCTTTGAGGAAGCTCTTGTTAAGCAGATTGAGAGAGTTCTTTCAAAGTGCGACGGTGAGTTTGAGGTTTCAAGAGTTGCGGGAAGAATGTATATTGAAGCCAAAGACTTTGATTTTGATGAGACGGTTGGACAGCTTAAGACTGTATTTGGTGTTACCGGAATCTGCCCTGCGGTTTCAATAGAAAGAGACGGAGAGAGCAATCTTCCTGATGTTGGCGGAGTAGCTAAAGCTGTCATAGATTTTGTTGATGGAGTTTATCCTGTAAAGAACAAGACTTTCAAAGTTAAAGTAAGAAGAGTTGATAAGAGCTATCCTATGGATTCAATGGAACTTGCGGCAGAACTTGGCGCAAGGATTCTTGACGCATACAGCGAGATGAAGGTTGATGTTCATAACCCTGATATTCTTATCAATGTTGAGCTCAGAGAGAAGCTCAACATCTTCTCAGAAGTTATCCCCGGTCCCGGAGGAATGCCGATCGGAACTGCTGGAAAAGCAATGCTTCTTTTGTCGGGAGGTATCGATTCACCTGTTGCGGGATATATGATCGCAAAAAGAGGTGTTGATATCGAGGCTGTTTATTTCAATGCTCCTCCTTATACGAGTGAGAAGGCTAAGCAGAAAGTTATAGATCTTGCAGGTGTTATTGCAAAGTACACAGGCACGGTGAAGCTTCATGTTATCAACTTTACCGATATACAGATGTACATTTACAAGCAGTGCCCTCATGATGAACTTACCATTATCATGAGAAGATATATGATGAGAATCGCTGATACACTGGCTCAGAACTCAGGTTGTATGGGACTTGTAACGGGTGAGAGTATCGGACAGGTTGCATCTCAGACAATGCAGAGCCTTATGTGCACAGGAGAAGTTGTAACAGATATTCCTGTTTACAGACCGCTTATCGCATTTGATAAACAGGATATTGTGGATATCTCTTATAAGATTGATGCTTATGAGACATCAATTCTTCCTTATGAAGATTGCTGCACGATCTTTGTGGCTAAGCATCCTGTTACAAAGCCAAGGGCTGATATTATCAGAAAGCACGAAGAGAACCTCAGTGAAAAGATTGATGAGCTCGTGAAGACTGCGCTTGAGACAGATGAAGTTATTGTGATTAAGAAGTAAAGAGCGGTTGCATATGCAACAATTTCATTTCGCGCCGATGCGATTATCTCTTTTATCATGTCTTTAGACATGATAAAAGACCATCCGAAAACGGATGGTCTGAATAATCTTTTTTGGGGATCTGATAATTTATCAGATCAAATAAGGCTTTAAGATGTCGAGAACTTCGTCTGCACCATCTTCAGCGTGGATATTAAGATCAATCGGCTTAGAAAGGTCGAGTGAGAAAATACCCATAATAGACTTGGCATCGATAACATATCTTCCCGAAACGAGATCGAAGTCATAATCAAACTTTGTGATGTCGTTTACGAAGGATTTAACCTTGTCGATAGAATTGAGTGAAATCTTAACGGTCTTCATTGCGCAAATACCTCCTTCTTTTCTTTATAGTAAACGTAGAAAGTGTAAAAGTCAATGCAAAAAAACATCAGAAACCTAAAGATCGCATTGCATAATCTTGGGTGCAAAGTAAATAATTATGAAATGGATGTAATGAGCCAGAAAATTAAGGAATCAGGCGGTATTATCGTACCTTTTGGAGAGAAGGCTGACATCTATATTATCAATACATGTACGGTCACAAATATAGCTGACAGAAAATCGAGACAGATGCTTCACAAGGCAAAAAAGGAAAATCCCGATTCTATCGTTGTTGCAGTCGGATGCTATGTCGAGACGGGAATTGAAGGCGTAAAAAAAGATGAGTGTATTGACCTTGCGATCGGCAATAACAAAAAGTCAGAGATAGTTGAGATATTGGATGAGTTTATTGCGATAAGAAATGAGACTGATGATAAGACTCTCGGCGGAACATCCATAATAGATATAAATAAGACTTCTGAGTATGAGGATATGACACTCAGTGAGCTTCCCGGAAGAACAAGAGCGTATATCAAGATTCAGGACGGATGTAACCAGTTCTGTACTTATTGTGTAATTCCTTATGCAAGAGGAAGAATCCGCAGCAGAGATATGGATGAAATTCTCTCTGAGATAGAGGGACTTGTCAAGAAAGGCTGCAAAGAGGTTGTTCTTACCGGAATCCACATAAGCTCTTACGGAGTCGATAAGGGGCAGTCCGCAGTCATCGATCTCGTGGAAAAGATAAATGATATCGAGGGGCTTGAGAGAGTAAGATTGAGCTCTTTGGAACCGAGGATAATAACAAAAGAAAATGCTAAGAGACTCGGGGCATTAAAAAAGCTTTGTCCACATTTCCATCTCTCGCTTCAGAGCGGATGTGACTCCGTTCTTAAAAGAATGAACAGGCATTATACGGCTGCTGATTTCAAGGCAGGAGTTGAGTATCTGCGTGAAGTATTCGGCGATCCTGCAATAACAACCGATATTATTGTCGGCTTCCCCGGTGAAACGGAAGAAGAATTTGAAGAGTGCAGGAAGTTTGTGGAAGACATCAATTTCTACGAGATACATGTCTTTAAATACTCGCCCAGAAAAGGAACCGTTGCTGCTGGAATGAAAGAACAGCTTACCGACAGGCAAAAGACCGAGAGAAGCGAAGTGCTCTTAAATTTGACAAAAGCTCAGTCAAAGTGCTATCGTGAGTGCTTCATTGGAAAAGAGCTTTCGGTTCTTTGGGAAGATACTGAAGAAATAAATAAGATTACATATGTTATCGGTCATACTGACAGATATGTCAGAGTTGCGGTGCCTGAGAGTGAAGCAAAAGCATATGGTGCGATAAGCGGCGAGATTTCAAAGGTGGTAGCGAGAAGATTTCTGAATACCGATACATTGCTTATTTGAATACAGTAGTGTAATATCCCGTTTTCGACAGTTTAAAAGCCAAGAATCCCATGTTTACTGGGCTCTTGGCTTGTTTTGTGTTTTAAAAATGTTGTATATAGGACTATCTTTGGAAAAATTTTGAAAAGGTAGGCAACC
>JAFZQT010000078.1 GCA_017620235.1 Butyrivibrio sp.
TAAGGATAAGAGCGCTCCGCGCTCTATGTTCAAAGGCAACTGCCCTGGCGGTTGCCTACCTTTTCAAAATTTTTCCAAAGATAGTCCTATATACAACATTTTTAAAACACAAAACAAGCCAAGAGCCCAGTAAACATGGGAGTCTTGGCTTTTAAACTGTCGAAAACGGGATACTACTACATACTCTCTATTCATGCAAGACCATTATTTTCAATCACAGGAACTTGAAAAGTCGCTCTACATCCTGCTCTGTGGTTGCCCAATCAGTCGCAAGCCTGATAACTGCGTGCTTTTCGTCGTAGATTTCCCAGAATCCGTAATTGACATTCTTTTTCAATTCCGCCAATTTTTCATTTGGCATTATTACAAATTGCTGATTTGTCGGTGAATCAAGAAACAGCTTATATCCTCTCTCAACGAGACCATTCTTGAGAATCTCTGCCATTTCTACAGCATTTTTTCCCAGCTCAAAATACAGATCGTCCGTAAACAACGTATCAAACTGAAGTCCCAGGAGCCAACCTTTTGCAAGAAGCGCGCCATGCTGCTTGATAACAGGTATCGGATGCTTTGTGGTAACTCCCTTAGGGAATACGACCGCCTCTCCAAAGAGCGCTCCAACCTTTGTTCCACCAATGTAGAAAACATCTGTAAGTCTGGCTATATCCTGTATCGTAACATCTGTCCTCTTACTCATAAGACCATAGCCAAGTCTTGCTCCATCAAGGAAAAGAGGAAGCTTATACTCCTTACATACTGCTGATATATCCTCAAGTTCTTTTTTCGTATAAAGAGTTCCATACTCAGTAGGGTGCGAGATATAAACAGCTCCGGGAAATACCATGTGCTCATGGCTCTCATCCGCATAAAATGAGTCAACGAACTTCTTGAGCTCAACCGCTGAGATCTTGCCAACGTTATCTCCGTAGCGCTCAGTATCTCTCTCTTCGCCCACATTAAGAATTGTCAGAACCTTGTGTCCGGCGTGCTCGATTGCCCCTGCCTCATGAGCCGCAACATGCCCTGTGTCAGCCGCTACGATTCCCTCATAAGGCTGAAGGATCATATCAATTATTGTCTGATTGGTCTGAGTTCCTCCAACCAGGAAAAAAACGTCCGCATCGGGACATTCGCATACTCTCTTTATCTTATCGGCAGCACTTTTGCAATATCCGTCCGTGCCGTATCCATCTATCTGCTCAAAATTTGTTTCCGAAAGTCGCTGAAGAATCCTTGGATGCGCTCCCTTCGTATAATCACTTGAAAAAGAAATTCTTTTATCCATAATTTAATCCACCATCAAACCTGTAAAATCTGTATATTCTTCAAGAACCTTAACAAAAAGCTCAAGTCCCTTTTTATCTTCCTCTGAAAATCTCGCAAGTGAAGGTGAATCTATATCAAGAACACCGATTACCTTGCCATCCTTATGAATGGGCACAACCACCTCGGAATTTGACGCTCCGTCGCAGGCAATATGTCCCGCAAACTCATGAACGTTATCCACAACAAGAGTCTTATCCTCTCCCGCTGCCGTTCCGCAAACGCCTTTCCCCAGTTCTATTCTGATGCATGCGACTTTTCCCTGAAATGGACCAAGTAAAAGAGATCCTTTATTCATCAGGTAAAAACCTGCCCAATTCAGATCCTCCAACGTGTCATATATAAGCGCGGATGCATTCGCAAGTACCGGAATAAATCCCGGCTCGTCCTCCGCAAGCACCTTAATCTGCTCGCCAAGAAGCTTGTAATCTGTCATATTCTTTCCTTCTTTCATTGTATCATTACTCACAATTTGTACTGTATCAAAATCTATGATATATAAATTAGTGAATTACAAAAATCTTACTGTTTTACTGCATAAACTGCAATAAGCAGTCCTTACAAATTTATAGCTAAATCGGAGAAAAAATGAACAATCAGAACACCATTACAATTTCAAATGCAAAAGTCATCTTAAAGAAAGGCGAAGGTCGCGAATTTAAGGCGGGTGGCGCATGGATATATGATAACGAGATTGCAAATATAGAAGGAGCTTTTGAAAACGGAGACATCATTGAACTTAATGATTTTGACGGATACTTCCTTGGATATGGCTTCATAAACACCGCCTCCAAGCTCCGCGTCAGAATTATGTCCAGAAAAAAAGATCATCCAATAAATGCAGACTTCATCAAGTCTCGTATTAAAGACGCATGGGAATACAGGAAGCGCGTAATGGCGTCCTATATAGACACCTATCTTTCCGAGTATGACAGTGCCAAAGCTCTCACAATGCTCTCATGCAGAATGATATTTGGAGAAGCTGATTTTCTCCCCGGCATAACAATAGATAAATTCACTGATGTACTTGTAATCGAATCTCTTGCACTTGGAACGGACAAGATGAAATCTCTTATCCTCGATGCATGCAAAGAAGTTCTTTCCGAAGACGGCGTAACCATCCGCGGCATATATGAAAGAAGCGATGCCAAAGTTCGTGAGCTGGAAGGACTTGAACGTACAAAGGGCTTTATTGGTGATGAATTCGATACCAAGGTACTTATCGAAGAAAACGGCGTTAAATACTACGTCGATGTGGAAAACGGTCAAAAAACCGGATTTTTCCTTGATCAGAAGTTTAACAGACAGTCAATTCGCGGTCTCTGCAAAGGAAAGCGTGTACTTGACTGCTTTACCCACACAGGTTCTTTTGCTCTTAATGCCGCAGCAGGTGGCGCATCTGAAGTTATCGGTGTTGACGCTTCTGAACTCGGCTGTGAACAGGCAAGAGAAAATGCCGCATTAAACAACTTATCAGATATTGTCAGCTTTGAATGTGCAGATGTTTTCGAACTTCTCCCCCGCCTTGAAAACGAGGGAGAGGCTTTTGACGTTGTCATTCTCGATCCTCCTGCTTTCACAAAATCCAGAGCATCGATCAAAAAAGCTGTTACCGGCTACAAAGAGATCAACATGCGTGGCATGAAGCTCGTCAAGGACGGTGGCTACCTTGCAACCTGCTCCTGCTCTCACTTTATGGATGAAGAACTGTTCCTTAAAACCATCAAAGATGCAGCCAGAGATGCGCACAAACGCCTTCGTCAGGTTGAGTTCAGACAGCAGTCCATGGATCATCCTATTCTCTGGGGCGGCGCAGCTTCCTACTACCTCAAATTTGTAATTTTCCAAGTTTGCGACGAAAAATAAAGGAAATTTGAAAGAATTTTCTTTTAAACCAAAAAAAGTGTTGACAACACCGCGCTTATACTCTAAAATCAATTTTGTTGTCGCGGTAATGCGATAACAAAACAAACGCGATAGTAGCTTAGTTGGTAAAGCGCCACCTTGCCAAGGTGGAGACCGCGGGTTCGAGCCCCGTCTATCGCTCTTCTTGAAACCCAGTATTCATGCAGGGTTTCTTTTTTTGTTTTCAAACAAGTGATTAATTTTTGATTAATTCCATCATCCGTTCAAAATCTTCTTTGCGGCATCCATGTTCAAGCCGGTA
>JAFZQT010000079.1 GCA_017620235.1 Butyrivibrio sp.
GCATGATATTACTAAAAAGTGAATAAAAATGCGTAAAATGCATAATAAATCTTTATACAATCTTAATACGATAACGTAAGGATTAATATCACCTTATTTGTTTTGGGGTTAACATCTTGGTAAATAAAGGAACGATTGGAGTTTTGTTATGTCTGTGATTCAGAGCCTTAAAAACAGGCTTACATCTTTTCAGATAATTATTTTGGGGTTTGTGAGTGTTATCTTAATGGGGACGATAATGCTCATGCTTCCGGTTTCGGCACGTGAAGGAGTGGTAACACCGTTTGGAGATGCTCTTTTTACGGCAGTTTCAGCGGTGTGCGTGACAGGGCTTGTAGTTGTTGATACGGCGAGTTATTGGTCTGTGTTCGGACAGGCGGTTATACTTGTCTTGATCCAGATTGGCGGGCTTGGAGTTATTACAGTTGCTTCACTTATGACCATGCTTGTTGGAAGAAAAATTGGTCTGATGCAAAGGCAGACTATGCAGAATGCGATATCGGCGCCACAGGTCGGAGGAATTGTAAAGCTTACAAGATTTATAATTAAGATTTCTTTTCTGGTTGAAGCTGCCGGTGCAGTTTTGTTAATGCCGGTATTTGTTCCGGAATACGGTATAAAAGGAGTCTGGATGTCAGTCTTTCATTCGGTGTCGGCTTTTTGCAATGCAGGATTTGACCTTATGGGAGATAAAACAGGTAAGTTTAGTTCATTAACATCTTTTTCAGCAAACGGATATCTTAGTTTTGTTATTGCGATGCTTATCATAATCGGCGGTATCGGCTTTGTTACATGGCAGGATATTGGAACTAAAAAGACTGCCTTTAAAGAATACAAGATGCAGACAAAGGTTATTCTTGTGACAACTGCGATACTTATTGCTGTGCCGACAGTGATCTTTTACTTCACGGAGTTTTCGGGATTACCGATAGGGCAGCGCATCTATGCATCTTTTTTTCAGGCGGTAACTCCAAGAACTGCGGGATTTAATACGGCAGATCTGACAAAAATGACGGATGTCGGACAGGGCATAATCATGGTGCTCATGCTGATAGGCGGATCGCCCGGATCTACTGCGGGAGGTATGAAGACAACGACTGTTGCGATTCTTTATGCCAATGCAATTGCGATATTTGGCAATAAGACAAGTGCAAACATTTTTGGAAGAAGGATCGAAGATGACGCAGTTAAAAGCGCATCCACCATACTTTTCATGTATGTGACACTTGCCATGACTGCGGCAACAGCGATCAGTCTTATCGAGAGACTTCCCATGGAAACATGCCTGTTCGAAACGTTTTCGGCAATTGCTACGGTGGGACTGACACTTGGAGTGACACCTTCTCTTTCAATTTTTTCGCATATTATACTGATAGTTTTAATGTTCTTTGGAAGAGTCGGAGGTCTGACTATAATTTTTGCAGCATTTTCAAATAAGGATAAGAGTATATTGAAATATCCAACAGAAAGTATTATTGCGGGGTAAAGAGTAAAATGAAATCTATTTTATTGATCGGAGTCGGAAGTTTTGGAAAATTGATAGCGAAGCAGATTCATGAGCTGGGGCATCAGGTGATGGCGATCGACAAGGATGAGGACAGGATAAACGAGGTTCTTCCTTATGTAACAAATGCGCTGATAGGGGACAGCACAAACGAGAGCTTCCTTAACTCAATTGGAATAAACAATTTTGATGTATGTATTGAAACTATTGAGGATGATTTCCAGAGTTCGCTTGAAACGACATCTCTTTTGAAAGAACTTGGCGGAAAAAAAGTGGTTTCCAGAGCAAACAGAGCGGCGCAGGAGAAATTTCTTTTACGAAACGGAGCCGACGAAGTCGTTAATCCGGAAAAAGAAATTGCTAAGTGGACGGCGATAAGATATACATCCGATCACATTCTGGACTACGTAAAGCTTGATGACAATCACGCGATCTTTGAAGTGAACCTTCCAAAAGACTGGATAGGGAAAAGCATCAAAGAAATTGATATAAGAAAAAAGTATGGAATAAACATCATGGCGATCAAAGAAAACGGTGATATGAATCTGACAATCTCACCGGATGATGTATTTAAAGAAGGACATACTTTATTGGTACTCGGCGAACATAAAGCGATTCAAAGGTGTTTTCACATCTAAAAGGGGGCGATTATGTATGGTAGATATTTTATTAGCCATAACATTGATTGTATTCTTCACAGTCGCATATTATATTATGAATAAAGAGATTTCTTTTATCTGGGGGATCAGGAATTCAAAAGATTGTGAAAATGAGAGGAAGCATATATGACCTACGAGCCTTTGGCGGGAAATGAGAATATTACCGAACATGTACTTGTATGTCTGTCGCCTTCTCCGACGAATCGTAAGATCGTTGGCGAGGCGGCAAAACTGGCGAAAGCCTTTCATGCTAACTTTACAGCTCTTTATGTTGCCAAATCTCAGGAGGACAATATGTCTCCCGAGGATTCTTTCAGGTTGCAAAACAATATAAGGTATGCGGAGGATAAGGGGGCGACGATAACAACAGTAATTGCTGAGAATATTCCTTTTGCCATTGCGGAATTTGCAAGAGTTTCAGGAGTTACAAAGATAGTTATCGGGCGAAGCAACACAAGAAGATATCACTTTTGGCAGATACAGACAGTGACGGAGCAGCTTATTTCGATTGCTCCAAACATTGATATATATATCATTCCGGATTCGAAGACGAACAGCAAGATGGAGACAAACGGCAGGTTTGCCAATCAGCTTGCTCCGACAAGTAAGGATCTTACGATAACGGCATCACTTTTGGTGGTGATGACTTTTCTTGGAATCTGTTTCAGCAAGTTTGGTTTTACGGAATCAAATATTATAACGGTTTATATATTTGGAGCTTTGCTCAGTGCGATACTTACGAGAAGCCATATCTGCAGTTTGATAAGTTCTTTTTGCAGTGTGCTTCTTTTTAATTTCTTTTTTACAGAACCCAAGCTTACGTTTCATGTATTTGAAAGAGGATATTTTGCGACCTTTATTATAATGCTGATAGCGGCGCTTCTTACGGGGTCACTTGCGTACAGGTTAAAAGATATAGCGCGTGGATCTGCGCAATCTGCCTTTCATACAAAAATTCTGTTTGATACAAACCAGCTTCTTCAGAAAAAGAGAACCGTAGACGAGATCATGAATGTTCTGGCGAATCAGGTCATTTTGCTGCTTGATAAGGATGTTATCATATATTCGGTCGAAAACGGCAAGCTCGAAGACGGGTATATTTATTATAAAGACGGCGAGGGGAGCGGAATTCTTTTTACAGATAATGATGAAGATGAGGTTGTAAGGTGGGTTTTAAAAAATAAGAAAAGAGCCGGCGCTACGACAAATGTTTTCAGTAATGCCAAATGTCTTTATCTCGCCATTAGAATAAACGGTACAGTGTACGGGATAATGGGTATCCGTGTTGAGAAAAAAGTTCTTAGTTCATTTGAGTACAGTATTCTCTTGTCGATTCTTGGTGAGTGTTCGCTTGCTCTTGAGAATCTCAATAATGAGAAGGCAAAAGAGGAAGCTTCAATAATGGCAGAGAATGAGAAACTTCGCGCAAATATCTTAAGGACAATCTCTCATGATCTTAGAACGCCACTTACTTCAATCTCCGGAAATGCCAGCAATCTTTGCAGCCATTATAAGTATTTGGATGATGAGACTAAGGAACAGATTTTTTCGGATATTTATGATGATTCCGAGTGGCTTATACAGCTGGTTGAAAATCTTTTGTCGGTAACGAGATTTGAAAACGGCGGAATGAAACTAAACAAGTCGCTTGAGGTTTTGGATGACGTCGTCGAAGAGGCAGTTAAGCATATAGACAGGAACAAGGCTGATCATAAGATAAGCGTTACTCGTTCCGAGGAGCTCGTTGTTGCGGATATGGATGCAAAACTTATAGCACAGGTTATAATTAATCTTGTGAATAATGCGATAAAATATACGCAGGTGGGATCGAGCATAAATATTTCATATGGAACCAGGGATGATCTGGCTTTCGTAAGTGTTAAGGATGACGGACCGGGAATGAATGACAATATGAAAGAGCATGCCTATGACATGTTTTACACCGGACAGAATACCGTTGCGGATGGAAAGAGGAGCATGGGACTTGGGCTTGCTCTGTGCAAATCAATTGTTGAGGCGCACAATGGAAAGATTGAGATTTCAGACAATATCCCTTCGGGGTGCATAATTACTTTTTACTTGAAAAAGGGAGATGTGTGCATAAATGAATAAGTTTCAGATTTTGGTTGTTGAGGACGACCCTCCGATCAGGAATTTAATAGCGACGACACTTAAAACACATGATTATAAATATCTTTTGGCAAAAAACGGAGAAGAGGCAATACTTCAGGCGTCTACATGCGGACCTGATGTTGTTTTTCTTGACCTTGGACTTCCCGATGTTGATGGGATAGAAGTTATCAAAACAATCAGGGAATGGTCAAATATGCCGATCATCGTGATAAGTGCAAGAAGCGAGGATGAGGACAAGATAGAAGCTCTTGATGCAGGGGCGGACGATTATCTTACGAAGCCTTTTTCTGTTGAAGAGCTCCTTGCGAGGCTTCGCGTCATGCAAAGAAGAATTGCAATCCTTCAGTCGGATAATAACGTAGTAGAGAGCTCTGTATATGAGAACGGCAAGCTAAAGATAGATTTTGCGGCAGGTTGTGCGTATAGGGACGGAGAAGAACTTAAGCTTACACCTATTGAATACAAGCTTTTATGCCTTCTTGCAAAAAACACGGGTAAAGTTCTGACGCACAAGTATATAACGCAGAAAATCTGGGGAAGCGCATGGGATAGCAATGTTGCATCGCTCAGGGTTTTCATGGCGACTCTCAGAAAGAAGCTTGAAAATGAGAGCGACTCGGTTGCGTATATCCAGACGCATGTTGGAATCGGATACAGGATGCTCAAAGCCGATGCAAAGGAATAATTTCGTGGCAAAAATGCTGAAAATGCTATATAATAATTTTTATGTAACGTTTGATTTAGATTTATGGGAAGTGTATGAAGAGATTTAAAGTAATATTGTTTTCTTTCATCTGCATACTTGCGCTTTCGGGGTGTGTAAGATATGATGCAACGCTGAAGTTTAAGACTAACGGTAAGATGGATGTATCTGTATGCTATGCGATACTTGATATGTCGGACCATGATCTTGATGAGGTGGTACCGGACGAGCAGATAAATGAATATAAAGAAAACGGTTGGAAAATTGAGGAATACAGAGATGGAGGTTATTCCGGGTACATTGTAAGAAAAGATAATGTATCTGTAAGTGAACTTAACGGAGTGTCTGATGAATTCAGGTCGCTAAAGCTCACAAGAGAAGGCATAGATTATACTCTGGATTGGGATATCTTAGATGAGAAAAATGATTATAATCTCGCTTCGTTATACAGTAGTTGCGTTAAGGTGAGCGGGGCGCAGATGCGTGTAAAGATCACGCTTCCGGCAGAGGCGCTTGATGATAACGCTACGCATGTTTCACGTGACGGAAAGACTTATGAGTGGGATCTTCTTAATTTTGACGATCCCGACGGAATATATCTGAAGTTCAGGCTTATTGACATTAAGCTTGTGGCAGCAGGAGTAGCTTTGTTGATCGCTCTGATTATTGCCGAAATTGCTATCTTTAAGGCAATTAAGAAAAGAAAGAAGTCTAAGCCAAGCGGCAAAAGTTCGGGAAAAAATCTGATCGGTTCGCTTAAAGCATTGAATCCAATAGGAAAGAGCAAAAAGAAATAGCAAAAAGAAATAGCAGAAAACCAGAAGCGCAGTTGCTTTGATGATTAGTTAATCAGGCAAATGCGCTTTTTTCCCGCCTTCATTAATTGTATATCGTATTAAATGCATCACTTTCGCCCATATATAGCTTTCGAGTATGTAAACAATATGTTACAATACGATTAATGTTTAAAGAGGTTTGAATTGGAGGAGGATATCGTAAATGAAAAACGGTTTAAAAGTAGCACTGCTTTCCATTGCGTTATGTGCCCAGCTTTTTGCACCTGCACTTAAAGTCCAGGCGGCATCAACAATATATGATAATAAAACAGGCACACAAGACGGCTACGATTACGAGTTGTGGAAAGACAGTGGAAACACAAGCATGACGCTGAATTCGGGAGGTACATTCAGCTGTCAGTGGAGCAATATCGGAAACGCACTTTTTAGAAAGGGTAAGAAGTTTGACAGCACAAAGACATATCAGCAGTTAGGCAATATTTCTTTTGATTATGGTTGTGACTACAAGCCAAACGGAAACTCTTATCTTTGTGTATATGGTTGGACCAAAGACCCTATGATCGAGTATTACATCGTAGACAGTTGGGGATCATGGCGTCCACCCGGAGGATCACCAAAGGGTCAGATCCAGGTAGACGGCGGAACATATGATGTATATGAGACAACACGTGTAAATCAGCCTTCAATCGAAGGTAACAAGACATTTAAGCAGTATTTCAGTGTTCGTACTGAAAAGAGAACCAGCGGAACTATCAGTGTTTCTGAGCATTTCAAGGCTTGGGAAAAGATGGGAATGGGTCTCGGAAAGATCTATGAAGCAGCTTTGAATATTGAAGGATATCAGAGTAGTGGATCTGCCAATGTTTATAAGAACAACATGGTTGTTGGAGGTTCTTCTTCAAGCAATAACAATAATAACAACAATAA
>JAFZQT010000080.1 GCA_017620235.1 Butyrivibrio sp.
GGTGTCGTAGGTACCAAGGTCTGAAAGAGTCTTCTCCGCATCGTTTAAAACTGAGAATTCTTTGTCGTTGTATTTAACTATAGCATCGGGGTTTTTTGATGTAGAAGAAATACCTGTTGAGGAAACTTCTACTAAACTGTTTGTTTGTGCTGTGTCTGCTTCTGCCTTTGCATCTGAGCCATCTATATTAACCTTAGTTATTGAAAACTCGTTGCTTGCGGAATTGGCGGGTTCAGAATCGGAACCGCTGCATCCCATAAGTGTGAGTATCAGCACAGATGAAATAATGGCGATACTTTTTTTGTTCATATCGTTCTCCTATATAAGCATCGAGTGTATTACTAGTTCTAATACACTTATACCACCCTAGGGGCGCTAAGTCAATATAATGTTACGAGAAAGTTAAAAAAGTACTATCGAGGAAAGAAAAATGCTAAAAGTTATCGTATATGTGATATACTTTACGAGAATAAAGGAGGCATTGGTATGAGCATAAAAATTGGAATTTTAGGATATGGAAATCTCGGAAAAGGAGTTGAGCTTGCTGTTAAATCAGCTCCGGATATGGAACTTGTTGCAGTATTTACAAGAAGAGATCCGAGCACACTTCAGATTAAAACACAGGGAGTACCTGTTGTTTCTACAGATGATATAGAGAGTTGGAAGGATAAGGTCGATGTTATGATCCTCTGCGGAGGAAGTGCTACAGATCTTCCTGTACAGACTCCTCAGTATGCAAAGATGTTCAATGTTGTTGACAGCTTTGATACACACGCAAGGATTCCCGAGCACTTCGCAAATGTTGATGCAGCAGCAAAGGAATCAGGTAAAGTTGCAGTTATTTCATGCGGATGGGATCCCGGAATGTTCTCTCTTGCAAGAGTATATTCAAATGCGATCCTTCCTGAAGGAAATGATTACACATTCTGGGGCAAGGGTGTTTCTCAGGGACATTCTGATGCTATCCGTCGCGTAAAGGGCGTTAAGAATGCTAAGCAGTACACAATCCCTGTAGAGAGTGCACTTGAAGCAGTTAGAAGTGGCAAGAATCCTGAACTCACAACACGTCAGAAACACACAAGAGAGTGCTTTGTTGTACTCGAAGAGGGTGCTGACGCAGCAGCAGTTGAAAAAGAGATCAAGGAAATGCCCAACTACTTTGCTGATTATGACACAACAGTTCATTTCATCAGCGAGGACGAACTTCTTAAGAATCACAGTGGTATGGCTCACGGCGGATTTGTGTTCAGAAGTGGTAAGACAGGAGCTGATAAAGAGCACAACCACATTATCGAATACAGCTTAAAGCTTGATTCAAATCCTGAGTTTACAACAAGTGTGCTTACAGCAGTTGCACGTGCTGCTTTCCGTATGTACAATGAAGGTCAGAAGGGATGTAAGACAATGCTTGACATCGCTCCTTCATATTTATCAGAGAAGAGCGGTGAGGAGCTTAGAGCACATTTGCTTTAATGCAAATCTTTTTTCAGAAAGACTTAAGGTATGGTTGGAATTAAGGATATAGCTAAAGAAGCCGGAGTTTCCATAGCGACAGTCTCAAACGTTCTGCATGGAAAACGGAACATGAGTGATCAGACAAGAGAGAAGATTCTTGCCATTGCTAAGGAACTGGGCTATGAACTGCCTAAAATCCGAATAAAGGAAAAGAGTAGCGAAAACAGAACTATAGTAGTTAATTTCAGTGATTTCGATACCAACTTTTATCTGAACATACTCCATGGGATAAGTGATTATGCCTATTCCAAGGATTATGACATTATGGTGTGCACAAGCAGAAACGCCGAGAAGTATATGTCCGAAGCGTATTCCGTTGGTTGCATCAACATCGATTACAGATGTGAAGATTCCATGCTTATAAAGGCTGCGGAGAGTGATTATCCGATAATAGTTCTCGACAGGGATATAAGCCATTCAGGGATAAAGAGCGTGATAGTTAATAACTATGATGCGGAAAAAGAAATGGTCGAAACCCTTATCAAATCCGGGTATGAGCGCTTTGCTTATCTTTCAGGTATGGACACTGATGATAACAAGGAGAGATATCAGGCTTTTCGCGACGCTCTGTCAGAGCACGGGATAACTTTTCACAGAAGAGATCATTACGAGGGCAACTGGCGAGAAAAGAGCGGAACGCAGGCGGCGAGGCTGTTGATGCTTTCTGAGCATATGCCACAGGTTCTCGTGTGTGCAAACGATATGATGGCTATAGGAGCTATGAGAAAGTTTAAGGAAGCAGGACTTCGTGTTCCTGAAGACATAGCGGTCTGTGGCTTTGATGATGCTTTTGTTTCAAAGTATATGGGACTTACAACTGTTGAAGTTCCAAATTACGAGAGAGGTTTCCTCGCAGCGCAGTCTCTTGTTGAGCTGATTGAAGGGACAGGAAGCTACGAATCTCTCAAGATCGGAGCAAGGATTAAGTGGAGGACTTCCACTTTAGTAAAACGAAGTTAAATTAATAATATTTTACTAAAAAAGAGGTGGATTTTACTAAAACCACCTCTTTTTATATTAATTTTATCTAATAAAACATAGTATAAACTGACAATACCTCTAAAAAAATGATGGGGTATTGTCTTTTTTTAGTAAAAAACGGAAGATGTAGTTAAGAAGATAACCTTTTTACCTTGTTTAAGGGGAGTTATGGGAAAGGAGTAGTAATTAACTATGAGGAAAAAGAGATTGTTTGCTGCACTTATGGCAACGGTTATGGTTGCAGGTTCCGTGCTTACAGGATGCGGAGCATCTTCAGCATCGGCAGGTGGCGGAGAGGCTGCCGGTAATGGAGCAGGAAAGAGTGCTAATGCCGGCGGAAAATTTACAATTTTCCAGTCAAAGACCGAGATTATGGATCAGCTCAATCAGTTGGCAAAAGACTATCAGGAAGAAACAGGTGTTGAGATCGAAGTATGGGAGACCAGCGGAGATAACTACTACAAGGATCTTAAGACAGGTATTTCTACAGAGTCAGGTCCTGTACTGTTTTCACTTGCACCCGGATCTGAGTCGGTAGAGATGGCAGATTATCTTGAAGATTTAAGCGGTCTCTCATTTATGAGCAAGATCAGTGATAATCTCAAAGATTCAGTAAACGGAAAAGTAGTCGGAGTTCCTTATACAATCGAGGGATTCGGACTTGTATATGACAGCAATCTTGTAGATACATCAAAGCTTACCTCAACTGACGCACTTATCGATTACTTAAAGGAAGCAAAGGGAAAAGGAATAAACGGACTTGGTCTTTCACAGGAAGATTACTTCCTTATTGCACATATATTAAATACACCATTCGCAGTTCAGGACGATCCTGATGCATACCTTCAGAAGGTATTAAGTGGTGAAGAAAAAATGAAAGACAACGATGCTTTCAAAGAGTTTGCAAAGCTTATGGAAGCAATTCGCGAGAATTGCACAAATCCTGTTGATGTGACTTATGACAACAACTGCGGTGATTTCGCTACAGGCAAAGCAGCTATGATCCATCAGGGTAACTGGGCATATGGCATGTTCAAAGATTATGACGTAGATTTCGATATGGGTATCGCACCCGTGCCGATCAAGGGCAACAAGAAAGTTGCAGTTTCAGTTCCCGCAGCATGGTACATAAATGTAGACGCTTCAGACGAAGAGAAGACTATGGCAAAAGAATTCCTTGAGTGGCTTTACACAAGCGACAAAGGAACAGATTACCTCATGAATCAGTTTGGTTTTGTACCCGTTGTTGACGGAATGACCTCCGATAAACTCGATCCTCTTTCAAAATCAATCTCAGAGGCATCAAAAGATAGTATTCCCTGGGTAATGAGCAATTGGCCCGCCGGAATCATCACAACAAGTCTTTCACCTATCACACAGGAATTTTTCACCAATCCTTCAATGACAGGTGAGGAGCTTATCGACAAGCTCAATGAAGCATTCGTTAATGCAAAATGATCAGTAGTTAGACATTGAGGTGCTGCGGCAGCATATGTTGCAGCACCTATTACGGAGATAAAGGTATGAAGATTAAAAAGAGATGGTACGCATTATTTACGGCACCGCTTATGATCACATTTTTTGTGGTTGTGATAATTCCCTTCTTCATAGGAATCGGATATTCATTTGTTGAATGGGATGGATTTGCAAAACACGCCGCGACTTTTGTGGGGATGAGTAATTATAAAGCGGTATTCGGAGACAAACAATTTATAAACGCAGCAGTGAGGACAACGATCTTTACGGTTATAAGTGTAATAACCGTAAATGTCTT
Source organism: Butyrivibrio sp. (assembly GCA_017620235.1). Taxonomy (GTDB): domain Bacteria; phylum Bacillota; class Clostridia; order Lachnospirales; family Lachnospiraceae; genus Butyrivibrio. The sequence continues at coordinate 4,271 of JAFZQT010000080.1, forward strand.
GGGATTGTTTTTTGCCCTTCTTGTGACAACCGGACTTAAGGTGAGGAACTTTGCCAGAACCATGCTCTTTTTACCATATCTTATCGGAGGACTTATCTTGGGATATATCTGGAAGAGCGTGTTCAGTGAGTTCTTCCTGAGTGTGGGTTTTGGTAACTGGCTTACAGATCCCACAAAATCAATAATCGCGATGATAGTAGTAACAACATGGCAGCTTGCAGGTTACGTGATGATCGTGTACATAACGGGAATAATGGCTATTCCGGATGATGTTATGGAGGCAGCGGCTATCGACGGAGCGAACTATTTTCAGACGCTCTTTTCAATTAAGTTCCCGCTCCTGATGCCATCATTTACGATATGCCTGTTCCTTGCTCTTTCAAACTGTTTCAAGATTTACGATGTCAACGTATCACTTACAGGAGAAGGAGCTAATTTCCAGTCTGAGATGTTCTCACTCAACATTTACAACGAGATTTTCAGTCTCAGTAATTTTGGATACGGTCAGGCAAAGGCAATTATCTTTTTCCTGATAATTGCGATAGTTACCTTTGTTCAGGTATCTATAACAAAGAAGAGGGAGGTGGCAATGTAAATGGCAAAAAGTGTAAAAAAGATTATTCCGAACGTACTTGTTGCACTTATGTGTTTACTGTACCTGTTCCCTATTTATCTGATACTTACCAACTCATTTAAGAGCAGAGCCGAGATGTACAAAAACATGGTGGCGCTTCCGGAGAAGTTTTCTCTTAAATACTATCTTTCTGCGGTAAGTAAGATGAATTTCACAACATCTTTGATCAACTCGATTGTTATCACGATTGTTTCAATAACTATAATCGTGGTTCTCTCTGCGATGACGGCATGGATGTTTGTAAGAAGTGCAAATAAGCTTAGTATTGCGCTCTTTTCAATTCTTGTGGCAACTATGCTTATTCCTTTCCAGACGATCATGATGCCTCTTATGCAGGAGATGAACTGGATTGGCAAGGCTACAGGACTTCAGATGACAGATTCGATCGGTGGATTGATATTTATGTACATCGGTTTTGGCGCGGGAATGGGCGTGTTCCTCTATCACGGCTTTATTTCATCGATCCCGGTATCGCTTGAAGAAGCGGCTATCATTGATGGATGCAGTGTTTGGACACTGTTTTGGAAGATTGTTTTTCCTATTCTCAAACCTACGACGATGACACTTATAATCCTTGATGTCATCTGGATCTGGAATGACTATCTTTTGCCTTCGCTTACTCTTAAGTCTACGGCAAACAGGACAATACCGATTTCGACAGCCAAGTTTTTTGGACAGTATACAATCAGCTGGAACGAAGCTATGGCGGCGCTTGTTATAACAATTATTCCTGTTGCGATCTTTTATCTTGCGGCACAGAAATACATTGTTAAGGGCGTAGCAGCGGGAGCTGTAAAGGGATAAAAAGTAGGGAAAAAGGATATGAAGCGTATCATTACAAGACAGGAAAAATTTGAAGAAAAAGAAGTCAATCTTCATGAGGCTCTTTTTTCTAATGCAAATGGATATATAGGCGTGAGGGGTAATGTTGAAGAGGGTGTTCCTGATGGATGGAATACTATGCGCGGAACGTACATCAACGGTGTGTACGAGATTATCCCTATGAAACAGGCTGAGAGTCTGTGCAATCTCATTGAGAAGAAGCAGACTATGCTTAACGTTGCAGATACACAGACGATATGCCTTAAAGCAGACGGCGACAGATTTGATCTGACTACAGGAAAAGTAATTACAAATGAGAGAATCCTTGATATGGAGCAGGGTGTCACAAGAAGGCACGTTATCTGGTCTTCCCCTGACGGAAAAGAGATTGAACTGTCGGTAACGCGAATGACATCTTTTTTGATTCCTTCTCTTTTTACTATTGAGTATAACGTGAAGGCTCTCAACTTTGACGGAGAGATCGAGATTGAGTCATATCATATCGCGGATGTGAAAAACTATTCAAACCCCGACGATCCAAGGCTTGCCGATGACAGCGGAGCGCTTCTTAAAGTGGAAGTTGTAAAGTGGCGCGAGGATATGAGCGTTGCAGTAAGCACAACCGATGTGAGCGGAATAAGTGTAGCATCTGCCGTATCGCACAGAATGAGGCTTCCCGGTAAAGCGGAGATAAGCTATGGCAAGGAAGAGGGAAGAACTCTTTATCATGTAAAGGCTCAGGTCAAGCAGGGCGAGGAACTTTCTCTTATAAAGTATTCTACTTTCTCTGATTCGGTCCGCGAGGACGATCCGGAGGAGTTTGCAAGGAAGACTCTCAAAGAAGCGATGAGAGGAAATCTTGCAGATATTTATTCAAAGCAGAAAGAGTATGTCGAAGAGTTTTTTGACAATTCTGAAATGGAGATTGACGGAGACGAAGAACTTGGTCAGGCTGTCAATTTCAATATGTATGAGCTTTTTCAGTCTGCGACGCGCGATAAGTATTGCAGTATAGCGGCAAAGGGACTTTCGGGAGAAGGCTACGAAGGGCATTATTTCTGGGATACAGAGATGTATGTTGCACCTTTTTTCATACTGACCAATCCTGAACTTGCAAAGAAAATATTGCAGTACAGGTACGGAATCCTTGATAAAGCCAGGGAGAATGCGGCTCTTTTGGGGCATAAGAAAGGTGCGCTTTATCCGTGGAGAACGATAACGGGTGAAGAGTGTTCGGGATATTTTCCGTCAGGAACCGCGGCGTATCACATAAACGGAGCGATAGCGTATACGATCGTGCAGTATTATCTCACGACGGGAGATCTTGATTTCATGCTGGATCAGGGCGAGGAGATATTGCTGGAAACTGCGAGGTTGTGGCTTGATGCCGGTAATTATGACAGACAGGGACGCTTTGTGATAAACGAGGTGACAGGTCCCGATGAATATACGTGCATGACCGACAACAATTATTACACGAATTGCTGCGCGGCTTACAACATGAGTATGGCGGTTTCTTTTGCGGAGGAACATTCATCAAGTAAGAGGTTAAAAGAGCTTTTGGGAAGGCTTGGTGTGACGACCAAAGAGCTCAAGGAAATAAAGGCAGCAGCGGAAAAGATGTATTTTCCCTATGATGAGGAACTTGGGATCAATCCGCAGGATGATTCGTTTTTGCAAAAGCCTGTGTGGGATCTTAAGAACACTCCCAAGGAAAATTTCCCGCTCCTTCTTCATTATCATCCGCTTCATTTATACAGATATCAGGTTTGCAAGCAGGCTGATACTGTGCTCGCATACTTCCTTTTTGAGGACAGGGAGTCTCAGGAAGTTATGAAAAAGAGCTTTGAGTATTATGAGAAGATCACGACTCATGATTCATCTCTTTCAACATGTGTGTTCAGTATTGTTGCATCAAGGCTTGGTCTGCATAAGAAGGCAGTGGATTATTTTGGAGATTCGATAAAACTCGATCTTATGAATACTCACAACAATTCAGGAGACGGTGTTCATACGGCAAATATGGGCGGAAGCTATATGGCTATAGTAAACGGCTTTGCAGGACTTCGTATAACCAAGGAAGGGATTTCTGTTGATCCGTTTATGCCTACAGGTTGGAAGAAGTATAGCTTCAAGATCAAATATAAGAAGAGCCTTTTGAAATTCACCGTTACTAAGAGCGGTGCTGTTTGTGAAGTTCTTAAGGGAGACAAGATCGAGGTAAAAGGCGTAAAAGAAATGAGGTATGGAAAATGAAAGCAGTGATCTTTGATCTTGACGGAGTAATCTGTTTTACCGATAAGCTCCACTACAAGGCATGGAAAGCCGTTGCTGATGAGCAGGGGATATATTTTGACGAGAAGATAAACGACAGACTGCGCGGAGTAAGCAGGATGGATTCACTTGATATCATTTTGGAGAATGCAGACAGAACGTACTCTCTTGATGAGAAAAAAGAGATAGCAGAAAAGAAGAACAATATATATGTATCGCTTCTTGATACAATGAGCGAAGATGATCTTGACGATGTGGTGAAGGATGCGCTTGACACGCTTAGAGCAAGCGGAACGCTTCTTGCCATAGGATCAAGTAGTAAGAACACAAAGAAGATACTGGAGAAGCTTGGGCTTAAAGATTTCTTTGACGCAGTATCTGACGGAACAAATATAACAAAGTCAAAGCCTGATCCGGAGGTGTTCCTGAAGGCCGCAGAGATGCTGGGTGTTGAACCTTCCGAAGCGGTTGTTGTGGAAGATGCTCTTTCGGGAATAGATGCAGCGATAGCAGGCGGTTTTAAATGTGTAGGAATCGGTGAAGCGGCTACTCATCCTCAGGTGACGTATCCTTTGAAGAATCTTGCAGAACTTCCGGATGTAGTATTGTGTAATTCTGTGGTATGATTTTCTGTAGAGTATTCTTTAATGGAATACCGCACATCGGAGAATCGGCATGAACAGTAAATTATTTGATTCAAAACGTATTGCGGAAGGTTATATGAAGAGACCGTGGCTTCATAAGAGTGTAATGGATGCACTTAAGAATGATCTAAATCTTCCGGAGGGTTACAGATATAAAAACGGACTTGATGTGGGATGCGGAGCAGGGCTTTCAACAAAAGCACTTCATCTTATATGTGATAAGGTGACGGGGACAGACATTGCGGATTCAATGGTATTAGCTTGCAAAGAAATCTATTCGGACGATCCGGCATATGATTTTTATGTTGCTAAGGCTGAAGAAACGTTGATGCTTGAAGAAAAATATGACATCGTGACAGCCGCAGGATGCATCAATTGGGTTGATGAGAAGCGCTTTATGGAGAACATGAAGGAAGTGACTGCTGACGGAGCAGTTGTTGTTATCTATGATTTCGGAATTACCGATAAAATGGATGAACATGATGAATATACTTTATGGTATCAGAACGAATATCTTAAGCGTTTTCCAAAACCACCAAGAAAAGAAAATAGATGGACTCAGCAGGATCTTATAGATGAGTTTATCATGGAGAAGCAGACAGAGTACGAGATGAGGTACAGCTTTACTCTGTCTGCTTTTGTTGACTTCATGATGATCCAGTCTAATGTCAATTCGGTTATAGAGTGTGGTAAAGAATCTGAGATTGATGTGAGGGAGTGGATGAGAGATTCTCTTGCACCAATATTTAATGATGCGAGTAGGGAACTGGTTTTTAGTGGTTACAGTTGGTATATTACAAGGAATGTGAAATAAAGATTAATGTTGTACGGAGATGATGTTTACTGATTTGTGAGGTTGCATGAGCAGGGAGATTCAGCTATTTGCTGAATCTCTTTTTAAGTGTTGCATTAGATGAGATATATTATGTGGATGGGTTGAATATGCTAAAGGTTAATGATAAAGTAATTAATGCGACAAAAATATTAAAAATGCATTATCATACTGCTCATGGGGGTATAAAACATGATGAGAAAAAGATTATTATCTACTAGTGCTATGGCAATCACTGCTTTACTAACTGTTCCGTTGGTTTATTGTGTTGGTTCTTCAGTCGTAGAGAAAAACGACACAAATGCTGAAAACCTGGAACTTGTATCAGAGTATTCTGATTCCGTTAAGATGGATTCAACTCAGTGTGGAGGCTGGGATTGGTGGGCTTTCCAGGCACCTGTAAAGCCTGAATGTACACCAAAGCCTGAGTGCACACCTAAGCCGGAATGCACACCTAAACCGGAGTGTACACCAAAGCCTGAGTGCACACCTAAGCCGGAATGTACACCAAAGCCGGAATGTACACCAAAGCCTGAATGTACACCAAAGCCTGAGTGCACACCTACACCGGTATGCGAGCCTACACCCGCACCTCAGCCTGAACCTACACCGGCACCGGTATGCGAGCCTACGCCCGCACCTCAGCCTGAACCTACACCGGTATGTGAGCCTACACCCGCTCCTCAGCCTGAACCTACACCGGTATGCGAGCCTACACCCGCACCTCAGCCTGAGCCTACACCGGTATGCGAGCCTACACCTGCACCTCAGCCTACACCTACACCACAGCCTGTAGCTGATACACCACAGGTTAAGGGAGCATATAAGCCCAATGTAAAAGGTGCGTATAAGCCTAATGTAAAAAAATCAAATTAAGATTTTAAGATAATAGTCCCCTGTCCGGATTTCCGGGCAGGGTTTTTTGTTCTTTATTTTTGTTTAAGAATTCGTTGAGGCATTACAAAGGTCTGGTATAAAATGAAATCAGTGCATAAGCATTGGAATCAGTATAGGCATTGGGAGATTTTGTATGAGTGAGCGTTTTTCCAGAACTGAATTATTACTTGGCAGCGAGGCGATAGAAAAGCTGTCTAAAAAAAGAGTTGCGATTTTCGGTGTCGGAGGAGTAGGCGGATATGTTTGCGAAGCTCTTGTAAGAAGCGGGATAGGGACGTTTGATATCTGCGACAAAGACACCGTTGCCATGTCCAATATAAACAGGCAGATCATCGCCACGACTAAGACTGTAGGAAGATCCAAAGTCGAGGTCATGAAAGAGCGCATGCTTGATATAAATCCGGATGTGGTTGTTAATGTTCATGAGTGTTTTTTTCTTCCGGAGAATGCGGATTCATTTCCTTTTGAAGAATATGATTATGTTGTTGACGCTGTAGATACGGTAACAGCAAAGATTGAGATAATCATGCGTGCGAAAGAAAAAGGAGTTCCCGTTATCAGCTCCATGGGAGCGGGAAATAAGCTTTCTCCCTGTGGTTTCAAGGTTGCAGATATATCAAAGACAAAGATAGATCCGCTTGCGCGTGTAATGAGGCGCGAGCTCAAAAAGCGTGGCATATATGATCTAAAGGTGGTATATTCCGAAGAAGAGCCTATGAAGCCTACGATAGAAGCCACGCATGAAGCTTCTCGCAGAAGCACACCGGGAAGTATAGCATTTGTTCCGTCAGTGGCAGGACTTATTATCGCTTCTGAGGTAGTTAAGGACTTGGCAGGTGTCTGATGATATAACAAAAAATGGGAAAAAAAGCCTGTGTCAAAACATCACTGCTTTGACACAGGCTTTTTTTACTTTATTTTTCAGTTCAATGCATTCTTGATGTCTGCGATAAGATCTTCTTTGTCTTCAAGACCACAAGACAAACGGACAAGACCTGCAGGGATTCCTGCTGCATCAAGCTGTTCATCTGTGAGCTGTCTGTGTGTTGATGTTGCAGGATTGAGGCAGCATGTGCGTGCATCTGCAACGTGAGTCTCGATAGCGGCAAGTTTGAGTTTCTTCATGAAGCTTTCAGCTGCGGCTCTTCCACCTTTGAGTTCGAAAGATACAACACCGCATCCGCCGTTGGGAAGATATTTTTTAGCAAGCTCATAGTACTTGTCTGATTCAAGACCGGGATAGCTGACTTTCTCAACCTGAGGCTGCTCCTGAAGGAACTTTGCAACTGCAAGTCCGTTCTCAACGTGCTTAGGCATACGAACATGAAGTGACTCAAGTCCGAGGTTTAACAAAAATGCATTCTGAGGAGACTGGATGCATCCAAAGTCACGCATAAGCTGTGCTGTACATTTTGTTATGAAAGCACCTTCCTGACCGAATTTTTCGGCATAAACAATTCCGTGATACGAATCATCGGGTGTTGTAAGTCCGGGATATTTGTCTGCATGAGCCATCCAGTCGAATTTGCCGGAATCAACAATAGCGCCACCAACGGCTGCTCCGTGTCCGTCCATATATTTTGTTGTTGAATGAGTTACGATATCTGCACCCCATTCGATAGGTCTGCAATTAACAGGAGTGGGGAATGTATTATCTACAATAAGAGGAACACCGTGCCTGTGAGCTGCATTTGCAAACCTCTCAATATCAAGAACTGTAAGAGCAGGATTTGCGATTGTCTCACCAAATACGGCTCTGGTATTATCCTTGAATGCAGCATCAAGTTCTTCATCACTTGCATCGGGGGATACGAAAGTAACTTCGATTCCCATCTTAGCCATAGTCACTGCGATGAGATTAAATGTTCCACCATAGATGGAAGATGAAGCTACAATGTGACTTCCACATTCACATATATTGAATAACGCAAAAAAGTTTGCGGCCTGACCTGAAGAAGTGAGCATTGCTGCGCATCCGCCTTCAAGAGCGGCAATTTTTGCTGCAACGTGGTCATTAGTGGGGTTCTGAAGCCTTGTATAGAAATATCCTGAAGCTTCAAGGTCAAAGAGTTTTCCCATATCCTCACTTGTATCATATTTAAAAGTTGTAGACTGAATAATAGGTATCTGACGGGGCTCTCCGTTCTTTGGAGTGTAGCCTGCCTGTACGCATCTGGTTCCGATCTTCTGCTGATCCATAATATCCTCCTGAATTAAAATTCGAAAATAAAAATCACCATATATATTACCACATTAAAGTGGTGTTTGCGATTGAAGCGTATGAAACTTGTTTGTAAATTTTGTGAATAATCATTTAAATTGAAGCTATTACGCGATTATGGTACCATATTAGTGTACGAAGTCAGTGTACATGCGGTTTTGAGAGTGTGCTGTCTTGCCGATTATTTGATTGATTGCATTTGCAATGATCAAAGCTCAGCAAGACAGCACACGAAGGGGAATAATTGACGATTTCAGATAAGACAGGGAAAAATAATATGATCAAAAAAATTTTACCATTATTACTTGTAATTTCATTTTGCCTGACCGGATGCGGCAGGATCAGTCTTGTTTCAGAAAGAAAAGAGCCTGAGAAACCGAAGAGACTTATAGTTTTGGTAAAAGAGCGTAAAACTTCCGATGCAACTGAGGCAGAGTCAGCAATTGTTGCTGAGTATGATGATGCTGAAAGTAGTGAAGAATAATAAGGACGTTTCATTCTGTTTTGCACTTACCTGATAAGGTATATGTGGAAAGAAGAATGAAACGTCCTTATTTTTTTGCTTTATATCACTAGCGCGAATTATTTTTTATACATTGGTATAGTCTTAAGCTTGTGAAGGTTTATGTTGTGGAGGCGGTCAATCTTTTCTTTGAGAGCCGCGTCTTCACAGACACCTGTAAGTACATACTTATCAAGAGTTTCATAAGTAAATCCAAGCTTGTCTTCATCAGAGAATCCACACAATCCGTCTGAAGGAGTCTTGTGAATAAGCTCCTTGGGAAGTCCGAGAGCATCTCCGATCATGAGCATTTCCGATACAAGAAAATCTGAACAAGGGCTGAAGTCGCCTGCGGCATCACCGTACTTTGTTGAGTATCCAACATAGTCCTCGGATCTGTTACAAGTATTTGCAACGCGTCCACCGTTTGGAAGTGACTGCGCAATAGCATACAAAGTTGTCATACGGATTCTAGGAGGAGTGTTGATCACGGCATCGTTTGACATTGTGACTCCGGCATCTGCGAGAGCTTTTTTCTCCCCATCAACAGCGGGAGCAATATTTACTGTATAAGTTTTGATGTCAAGGAGCTCAGCAATTCTCTGTGAATCAGCAATATCTTTCTGCTCGCCGTTTGGCATCATAACGCCGACAACTCTGTCTTTTCCAAGAGCCTTTACAAGGAGAGCTGCAACGATAGTAGAGTCCTTACCGCCTGAGAGACCGATTACGGCGCTTGCAGTTTTGCCGTTCTCATCAAACCAGTCGCGTATCCATTTTGTTATCTTTTCGATCTGTTCGTTTGGATCGATCTTAATTAAGTTTTCCATATTTCATACCTTCTCGTGAGTCATTCGCCAGTCAATACATCTCTGTAAATAATCTACATAATCAGGGTTTTTGCACATTCCTTTGCCTTCAACGTCGGAAATCTTTGCAACATCCTGGCCGTTACATGCTGTTGTCTTCATGACGATGTTAAGAGCAGGAACTTTGGTGTCGTTGGCGATGTATGTTCCGATACCGAAAGCTACTTTTGCTTTTCCGTTAAAGTGAGCGTTGATGTCGTTTGCACGCTTGAAATCAAGGCTGTCGCTGAACAGAAGAGTCTTTGTTGTAGGATCGATTCCAAGGCTCTTGTAGTGTGCGATCATCTTTTCACCCCATTCGATCGGGTCTCCGCTGTCGTGACGAACACCTGAGAAAAGAGTTGAATAAGTGAGCTGGAAGTCGCGGAGGAAGCAGTCTGTTGTGATCGCATCCGTGAGCGCTGTTCCGTTCAAGATACCGTATTCTTTTACCCAGTAGTCAAGTGCATACCAGTTTGAATATGCGGGATTGTGCTTGTGGTTACCCTGGCCTACGCACATGATCCACTCGTGAGCCATTGTTCCTACGGGAGTAACTCCAAGTTCTTTTGCCAAAAGAACATTTGAAGTTCCTACAAATTTTGAAGCGCCGAGTTTTGAATCTCTAAGTTTCTTAACTGCAAGTTCCTGTGCTTCGGCTGAGAGTCTTCTTCTGAGACCGAATTCACTGAATGCGCCGATGTTGTA
>JAFZQT010000081.1 GCA_017620235.1 Butyrivibrio sp.
ACTTTTTCATCAGATCTGCCCCAGCGCTCAAGCATTCCTGCATATCCCCTTATCACTGCGATTGGGGTTCTGAGCTCATGTGACGCATCATTTACAAAACGCGCCTGCTGCCTGTACGAATCCTGCAGTCTCTCTATCAGGTGATTGACCGCCTGCTCTATTCCCAGAAGATCCTTATCATTAAGATTTATGGCACCTTCGGGATCCACATTCTCTATCGCGTTTTCTATAAGTCTGAATTTGTCCTCAGAAAAAGCTATCTTATTAAGTTCATATGTCTTTTCCGCCATCTCACGGATAGGCCTTAACGTGCGATGCGCCCTCGCCGATGCCAACGGAGCCGAAAACAAAAGGCCAATAAGCTGCAACACAAAAAGCGCAGCCACAAAAACTGCTATCCTGAACACTGTATCAAAAAAATCGACGGCCATAAGACGTTCCCCGTCCATCGAATAAACACGATAACTAAGGCCTGTAAGTACACCGTTCTCCAAAGCCAGATCACGATGCCGTCTAAAAGCAAAGTCTCCGAGAAGCTCAAGTTCTTTCATATATGCCCATCCCGCATTAAACAGGATAAAGAAAAGCAGATCCATTTGAAAATATATACCTAACTTTGCCAGCGTTATCTGTCCAACGATACGATGCGCGATAGACGTCATCTTTTTTGACGGGCGAATGTTATTCTGATTCTGATTCGGATTTGATGACATAACCCACTCCCCTAACGGTCGTGATCATATTCACATCATACGCATCATCAATCTTGGAGCGCAGATAGCGAATATAAACATCGATCATATTAGTTTCTCCGACATAGTCATAGCCGCACACTTTCTCTAGCAGCGTATCTCTTGAGAGCACAATGTCTTTATTTTTGAGTAGCATTTCAAGCATCAAAAACTCACGATTGGTCAGTGAGATAATATGTCCGTCGTAAGTGACCTCACGTTTTTTCTCATCAAGCTTTAATTTCTGCCAGGTATAGACACCCTCTTCATTTGTGTCAACGGAGCTCTTTGCCGTATTTTCTGCCCCCACCTTTCCATGAAGTTTAAGAGCCACTCTGACTCTTGCAAGAAGTTCCTCGATGGCAAAGGGCTTTGTTATGTAATCCACAGCTCCGCCATCGAGTCCCGACACCTTATCCATAACTTCATCACGTGCAGTTAAAAGAATAGTCGGTGTGGGATTATCCTGCATTAAACGCCTGAGTACCTCAAGCCCGTTAAGCCCCGGCAACATGATATCAAGCAGTATCAGATCGTAATTTCCTTCCGTAGCCATTCTGAGCCCTTCGCGGCCGTCTGCCGCCTTACTCACTTCATACCCTTCATGCTGCAACTCAAGCTCAACAAATCTTGCGAGTTTTTCTTCATCTTCAACTATAAGTAAATGTGCTGCCATGTTATACTCCTGTCACAATTACAAAGTAAACTTTTATGATTCTGAAGACTTACTCAGATCTTCTTTTACATGCTCAGCAGTTTCTTTTGCCTTATCCATCACGTTATTTGCGCCCTGCAGATTGTTCTTTCCATAGAACTTATAATTCCAGTCAAAGAACAGTGAAACTACGATAAGAACCAATATAAACCACCAGCCGAGTACCAATACCATAACTGTTGCCCAAAGCGGAAGATCTATCACCTGCTCATCATGATGTGAAACCTTCATGTGATTGTTTGAAAGATAATCGATCACAAGCTTAAGGAACTCTTTAATCTTGGTTCCCCATTTCTCACCACAATCTTTTGCATTTTCGGCAACTACCATTTCATATCCGGGCTCTTTTGTATATTCTGTAGAATGTACTCCCTGCTCAGGCTTTACTACCTTTCCTTCTTTTTCCAAAATGATCATAGCCTCAAGAAGGTCACCGTTTGCCTCATTAAGTGCTGTCTTAGCCTCTTCATAAGTTACATTTGCTCTTGTTCTTAATTTTTCAATCTTTTCAAATTCATCCATTGTTGTAATCCCTTTCTCCGTGTTAGGACGTTTCTTTTGTTTACAGTACTCACTATAAGAGTCCCAAATTAAACAATCCTTTGAGAAAGATTAAAAACAGATTAATCCTATTATAATTTAAAAGCCTACTCACTTACAGAGTAGCCTCAGAAAAAGATGATGTACTCCCGTCCGGGATAATACTCGTTTTAATGAACTCCCTCGGAGCGGTTCATTTATTCCAGATTATCAATATGTTCCTTTATGATTTTTGCACATTCATCTGCATGATCCATATAGATTGCATGTGTACCATGTAAAGAAACGAGCTCACAGTTTCCTATTTTTTCTTCAAATGGAGTCCAATATGCTTCTTTATCTTCATGTTTTTCGTCAAAATGATATGTAGCATCAATAAATAGTTTTGGAATATTATTTGGCTCTAAATTATCCAGAACAGTTTTTGCATTTGGGTATGCCATCTCTGCTTCAGATATTGTTGCATGTGCACCGGTTGTTTTTGAAAACATATAGAGATTCATATCAAGTTCTTTCTTGGACATAATGTCAGTTAGTTCTCCATATATTTTTTTCATTACAAATGGCTCTAAGCCGATTTTTTCAGAGAAACTAAGATTATACCATTGTCTTTTAAAACCTTGTCCTTCTTTTTCGTCTACTTTGGTGCAAAGCGTCCCATCCATAATTATTACACCTTCGATCTCATCCGGATATTTGTTCTGCCAATAAGATGTATAAAGTCCGCTGATTGAGTGTCCAAGCAAAATATATGGGCCTTCCTCACCCATATTTTTGAGAACTGTTCTATAGTCTTCCACAACCTTTTCTACGGTACGGTCAGTTTTTGTATCCTCACTGAAACCATAGCCTGCTCTGTCTATAAATATAAGCTGATTATCCTTTTCAATATCTTTTGTCATATTTCGCCACGAAAAATTCATGGTGCCGTCATTAAGTCCCGAACAGCATACTATTTTGTGCTTACCGCTTTCGTTTCCGACTTTTAATACATTTAGTTTATAATCTCCGGCGGATACCAAATTGCAGTATCCTGATTCTTTCAACTGATTCATAGTGCTATGAACTTTAATCCTGTAGTGAATAGATGCGATCAATAACAAAACAACTATAGCGCCCAGAATTATTGCAATAACTTTGCCTATCGTTTTTAAAATTTTCATGACTGATTTCTCCGTTTTTACTATATTTGTCGTGCTACGTGTGTCGTAGTACTTCATCTATCGTGGTATTCTACTACCGCTTATAGTTCATGTCAATACTTTGTTTTGGGATATGTAGCGTTTTGGGATAAAAAAGCGCCCAAAGCCGCACGTATCAAGGCTTTGGACGCTTTTACTTGTTTTTTAAACTGTCAAAGACAGAAATTTACGCTATTTTTCGCATTCGTTCAAACAATCACTGACGATGTTCTATCATCCCACCTGGAAATCTCCTATATTTTCAAACAGTTCTTCCGGATTATCGGTATCTTGAATATAACCAAGATCTTCACCATCCTCAGAAATAAAACTCATACAACCTGATGAAAAACCATCAGGGATAATCTTCTGTCCTGCTTTTCCGGTCTTGGGACCGTCCCCCGAATCATTCTCAATAAAAGTAATATCCTTCTTCAAAATAAGACCAACATCAGCCCCTTCAATCACCGGATATATTTTACTATATCTACTCCAAGGAAGCATTAAGCCGTCACTTCCATACCCGCAATATTCTCCCTCAATCCAATCACAACCAAAATATGTGATTGGTTCTACAAGCATCATTTTTTGGGCATCAATATCGTATTCAAAGTTATTTGTTTTTTCATTAAACGTCGAATAGATGTTATAGGAATCACTCAGGCTATCTTTTTCTACAAAACCGCCTTTATCCCACATATATAAAGTAACAGATCCATATCCCGCAGCACCGCTGTTAGTAATCAAGAGGAAATCGCCATCAGATCTATGAACATAGATTGCATCTGCATCCCCATAAATAACTCCGTTTTCTTCAATAAGTTCTATATCTATTTTCTGATCGTTTATCTGTACATAACAGGACTTATCATTTCCTGTTCCGTCCGGATGCGCAAAAAACAAAGTATCCATCTCCCCGTCAGATCCAATATCCACCTTTTTTTCTTCACCATCCTTCAAAGCAAGACAATAAAACTCTGCATCCTCTGCTTCCGTATATTCTGTTTCTTCATCTTCCAATTCATATGCAGCCTCCGAAGCAACAATTGCAGATTCATCTGCTACAATCTCAGTATTCTGCCTTTCTGCGCTTATTCCGCTACAAGCGACTGCCATAACCGCAATAAACGGAAAACTCAAACATACCAATCTATTTTTTTTCATGTACTCCTCCAAAAAATTACATAACTATAAATCCTCAGCAATTGTTTAGCTCATGCGGAGCGATTTTTATTTTATAGCCAAAGTGTACTACTTCTTATAGTGCAGTATAATTGTGTATGTTATCATTGTCAAAACTTCTGTTAATCTTTTAAACATTAAAAATCAGCTATAGTCTTAAGCGCAGGCAATACATTTCCTTCGTAGTCAAAGAGCGCCTGATTCGCCCATTCGTTTCCGATCAATCCTTCCGCTTCTATATATTTGAGTGAAGCTTCTGTAGCCCATCCACACCCCGGAACGGGTATCCAGGCAGGTTCCCAATAGAAAAAGCCTATCGCGTTCGGAACTTCTCTTATTCTCTCCATAATATCCTGCATGAAATCACATTGTCCCTGCTTAGTCATGGGATATTTAAGCTTTGCAACGAGTGCATCACGCGTTGCTTTTCCCGTGAGATTAGTCTTGAGCCAGGTCTCTTTTTCATCTTCGGGAATATCCTCAGGCACTTCATATATTCTGTAATCGTCCATTGAAAAGCCCGTAGAAACCTCGGCGATCGCAATCTTTTTGCCATATCTTTCCGCCATGTCCTTCATGTTGTAAGACAGTTCATCGAAAGTACCATGCCAGAAAGGATAGTATGACATTCCGATTATCTGGAAATCTCCGCCTCTTTTTATAAAATTATCGAACCATTCAATGTACATTGGATTATTGGAGCCTTCGTCGAGATGGATCATTATCTCAACATCTTTGTCCACCTCTCTCACGCCTCTTATACCGGCGTTTACGTACATCGCTATCGCATCGAAATTAGGCTTTTTGCCGGTGGGCCAAAGAAGCCCGTTTGTGATCTCGTTGCCGATCTGAACCATTGTCGGGAACGCATCCGCATCCTTAAGAGATCTCATGACATGAAGAGTATATTCATAAACAGCATTCTCAAGCTCTTTTACCGAATAATCTCTCCACGCCTTTGGAACAAACTGTTTCCCCGGATCTGCCCAGAAATCACTGTAGTGTAGATCAAGCAGTACACCCATGCCAAGGCTCTTTGCGCGCTTTGACAAAATAATGGTCTTCTCAAGGTCATTCGTTCCGGCGCCGTAAGGTCTCCCCTGCTCATCATAAGGATCGTTCCACAGACGAAGCCTCACATAATTGGTACCATATTTTTTTAATATCTCAAGTGCATCACCCTCTACTCCGTTATCGAAATATCTGGCTCCGCATGCTTCTTCCTCAAGAAGCGTCGAAACATCCATTCCTTTTATAAATTCTGTCATCCATTAATCCTTTAATCGAAATCAGCCTTTTATAGCACCACCTGAAACTCCCTCGATATAGAACTTCTGCATAAGAATGAACAGAACCGATATTGGGATTGAAACAAGTAAGCCGCCTGCGCAGAATATCGAGAAGTACTTGTTGATAAGCGACTTATCAAGCATGTTGTACAGTCCTATGGCTATAGTCCAGTCCTTTGAAAGTCCCGAATTGAGCATAAGCTTAGCAAGTACGAAGTCTCCCCACGGAACGAGGAATGAACTGATTACCTGATAAACGATAATAGGCTTACAGATAGGAAGTATGATCTTTAACATGATCTGAAGCTCATTTGCTCCCTCAAGTCGCGCAGACTCTCGCAAAGATACAGGAATTGTATCCATAAATCCCTTAACAATGAGGAATCCAAGTCCCGATCCGGCAGAGTAAACTATGATCATACCTATATGGCTGTTTGTAAGTCCGAGAGACTTAAGTACAAAGTATACCGCTATCATCGACAATACGCCGGGAAACATATTCAATACAACGCTGAATACCATCAGCTGCTTACGGCCCGGAAACCTCAGACAGCAGAAAGCATATCCAACCATAAATATGAACACGGTAGATATAATACATGTAAAGACCGCTATAATAAACGTATTCTTGAACCATGTCACATACTGAACAACAGAATCCGGCTTAAATAAAATGGTACCAAAATTCTTTGTCGACCATGTTTCAGGGAAGAAATGAGAAATATCTATTCCCCTATATCCGCTGAAAGCCGTAACTACAAGCCAGATAATCGGTATTATCCACAAAAATGTAATAAACGCCAACAAAATATGAAGGAGGCTCGAAATAATCGCTCTTTTTATTTTCATCACATGAATACCTCCTCTCTTTCACCTGCTACAATCCTGCTAAATGAAAGAATGGTAAATACCGAACATATCGAGAATACAATGACACCGATTACCGACGCCATCTTATAGTCATAGTACTCGTTTGTCAGTCTGAACAGCCACGTAACAAGAAGGTCTACTTCTTTTCCGTGTGAATTAGCAAGCGCCTGATCTGTCGTTACATATACATCCTGAGTAAGCAGGTAGATAATATTAAAGTTATTGATATTTCTAACGAAGTCAGTTACAAGCGTCGGTCCCTCAACGAACATAACATACGGCATGGTTACGTTCTTAAAGATCTCATACGGTGACGCTCTGTCGATCATTGCCGCTTCAATCTGATCTCTTGGAATGTTCAAAAGAATACCTGTAGATATAAGTATCTGATACGGAATACCTACCCAGATATTAATTATTACGATCGTAACTTTTGCCCATCCCGGACTTGTAAGGAACGGAATATATGTAATATTCTTACTTACAAGACCTATATTCTGAAGAAAAGCCGTTATTCCCATATTCGAACATATTGAATTGACAATACCCGAATCTGCAAGGAAATTTCTTACCAAAAGGAGCGTTACAAACTGCGGAACAGCAATTGTAACTATAAACAATGTTCTCCAAAATCTCTTTAACTTGATAAGTTTTGAGTTAATAAGAAGTGCGATAAGGTGGCCAAGTAAAAAATTCGAAACCGTTGCAAAAAATGCCCACAAAAAAGTCCACTCTAGAATCCTTCTGAATGCATATCCAAAAGAAGATGTTGTTGTCTGAGTAAAGAGTTTTACAAAGTTTCTGACTCCAACCCAGGTAAACAACTCACTTGGTGGCAGGTGGTTCTGATCGTAATTTGTAAATGCAATTGTAATCAGGATAAGGATTGGAATAATATTCATCAATATTACGCCAAGAATCGGAAGCGAAAGAAGTGTAACGTGGAACTTCTCACCCAAAAGCTCTTTGAAATCCTCGCCGAAAGTATTTACATGCTTCCTAGCCTCAAGCAACAGCTGTGTCCTATACATGCTCTTTATATTGCTTACCCAGAATAAAAAGAACATGAAAATAATAAACAGCGCACACACTGAGCTAAGCAGGATCATAAATGAATTATCATATTCATTTACCGTATTCTGCATTGTAAGAGGATCAAATATAGCCTCTCTTTTCACAGTACCGAGAGTACTGAATTTAGCTAAATTGGGTGCTGCCGCAAATATGAGATATACAATGAATAAAGCCTGAACCAGGAAGACAAGTATACCTTTTACGAATTGGTAATTGTATATATGTCCCAATCCCATAAATACGGTTGATAGTTTCACACAAGTACTGCCCTCTGACAGACAGGTTCCCAAATCCTTGAAATATTTTACTATCGGATTGACTTTCGGAACCCTCTTACTTCGAACAGGCTTTTGATTACTTTGATATTTTTTTCGATCATATGGATAAGTCCTATACTTAGCCAATTATCTCAACTCCTTTCTCTTACCCTTTTTGACAAAGATAACCCCATACCTCATTCGATATGGGGTTATACTTCAACGGCTAATATCTAGCCCAAAATTCAATTATCAATCATTGACAGGTGCTGTGATACCTTCAACCGCTGTGTCAAGAAGCTGCTGAAGATCTGTCTTGTCAGGATTTCCACTGGCAAGGATCTGTCCGAGTGTCTCAGCAGGACTCCAGAAATTTCCGCCGATAACCTGAGGTGTTGAGAAAGGTGCCTGCGCTGCAAGAGCTGAAATAGCCTTATCACTCTTAACAGCTTCAGATGAAGCCGCGTTAATATTAGAAGGTCCAAGGTTTCTTGCCTCAAATCTTGCAGTCTGAACTTCCTCTGAAGTTAAGTACTCAGCAAGAAGCATTGCCCAACCAATATTCTTTGCATGAGGATTTACGCCGATAAGCTTAAATCCTGAATATGATGAAAGCTGGCAATCTTTGCCACCGATTTTCATTGTAGGAAGCTTTGCTGCTTCGTAATTTGCTCCCCAAGCATCTGAAGCAACCTGTGCATTCCAGATACCGTTGATAGCTGCACAAACTGTACCGTCCTTAATACCTGTAACAGTAGTACCGTCATCCATATTTACAACAACACCTGAAGCAACTGCATCAAGGATTGCCTGACATACGTCAATACCGCCCTCTCCGTTCCAGTCGCAAGAGTTTGTTTTTCCATCATCGTTGAGTGTTGCATCAAGGCCGACTGCCTTAAAGAATCCGTAAAGGTACCATCCATTCTTAAACTCGATTGCAATCTTCTTGCCTGCTGCCTTTGCATCAGCGATCATTGCCTCAAGATTTGAAGGATCTTTGATAACTTCACTGTTATAGAACATAAAATAACCGTTATCTGCCGTCATAGGATAAGCATAGAGCTTTCCACCTACTGTTGCAGCATCAATAGAAGTCTGAACATTGGCATTCTTAACATCAAATGTGTAAGTAGCCTGCACTTCCTGAAGTGCTCCCGCATTAACCAGGTCATTGATCTGGTCGTGCGCAAATGTATATACATCTGCAGCAGCCTCAACGTCCGTAAGGACTTTATCCTTAGCTGTGGACTCTGACTCTGCGCCGAGTGTAATGTTGAATGTTACATCAGGATAAAGAGCCTTGAAATCTTCAATAACTCCCTGTGTGAAATCCTGATCTTCCTCAGATGCCCATAATGTAAGATCTACAGGCCCTGTTGTACTACTAATAAGATTCTGGACTGCATCTGCAGCAGCAGCGCCATCTGTTCCCCCGCTATCTCCTGTATTATCAGCCGCCGGTGCCTCAGACACCGCTGTATCATTGGCAACCTCAGGATTACCGCAACCTGTAAAAGCCGCCGCAACCATAATAGATGCCAACGCAATCGATAGAACCCTCTTCCTCATAATCGTTTCCTCCTAACAATTATACTTTTGAATAAAAGTTTTCTGCCTATACTATTGCCCGCCAAAAAATGCGCAAACAGCTGTCCATAATATTATAATTTACCTTTTTACGAGATGTTGTCAATGCTTTTTTGATAATAGTAACGAATACTCAACTTATTGTGTGGATTCTTTCAACAAAACTTTATAACCAAGAAGGCTCTTTTGTGGCACATCTTCCCCATCTATAAGCTTAAGCAGCGTCTTACATGCCACGTTTCCAAGTTCTTTCGGATCATATTCAAGAGTCGTAATCTGAGGCTGGTTATCATTAATAAGATCACTATTATAAAAAGATGCTATCCCGACATCTCCCGGAATGCTGACTCCCTCGCGTCTTAATTTAAGTATCACATCCCGGCATATACTGTCATCCATGCACAATATACACTCTGATCCTGCCTTTATTGCTAAAGTAGCCGCTTTCTCAATATCTTCCACGGTTTTGTTGCCAAGAAATAACATATCGGCTTTAACATCTACACCTGCTGCCTTTAATCCCATCTCAAAGCCTTTTTGCCTTGTTATATTCACAACATGATTTAAAGGACCGCCTATAAGCGCAAGCTTTTTATATCCCCTGTTTAAAAGCTTGAAAGTAAGCTCTTTGCAGGCTTTTTCCTGATCATTATCTACCTGAAACACATTCTTTTCCTTGGTACTTCCTACTGTCACAAACGGGATATCCATGCTCTTAAGATACTTTACGGACATGTCGTCGACCAAAGTACGTCCGAGTATGATCCCATCTACCTTTCTATTCTCAACAATCCTCTTTAAATGAGAAATATTATCCTCATACACAAGTGAGATCAGAACGTCATAATCCGTAGCCATTGTAACTTCGCAGACTCCTGCCATGCACCTTTGAAAAAAAGGCAGTTCATGCACATTTGAATCGCCCGGAATAGCCCAGCATATATTGTATTTTTTCTGATCGGCAAGCCCCTTAGCCATTGGATTGGGCCTGTAATGGTTTTCCTCTATATAGTCAAGAACTCTCTGCCTCGTCGCATCTCCTATTCTGCCCTTACCTGAGATTGCACGCGAAACTGTTGTCTTTGAAACTCCCAAAACCTTCGCCACGTCTCCGATAGTTATGTTTTTATTTTCTTTCTCTCCCATATGACAAACCCCCTTTGTTTATCAACATAAAAAATAAGACTTTGCTTTTTTTTGACTATGTGTTATACTTTGCGCAATTGGTTGTCTTGTTTGAAATTTATCACTTTATCATTTTTTCGTCAACTAAATTCAGTGCTTGATTTTTTGACATATTAAGCAATTTTTTTTATAAATAAATATATAGAAACGTTTTTTAGTAAGAGGTGAATGTTATGAAATCAACTTTATTTGGTGCTGCTTATTATCCTGAATATATGCCTTACGACAGAATGGATACAGACTTTCAGCTTATGAAAGATGCCGGCATGAACGTTATCAGGGTTGCCGAATCCACATGGAGCAACTGGGAACCTTCTGACAATGTATTTGATTTCACATATATGCACAAAATGCTTGATGCGGCCGCAAAATATGATATTGCCGTAATCGTGGGCACCCCTACTTATGCTATACCTTCATGGCTCGCCAAGAAATATCCCGATATCATGGCTACAACTCCCGAAGGTCAATGTATCTACGGACACAGACAGCAACACGATATCACTAACCCGCATTTTCTTTTCCATGCTGAGCGCATTATCAGAAAGCTCTTGGAAGAAGTTGCGGATCATCCAAAGGTTATCGGATATCAGATTGATAACGAAACGCGTTCGGGAAACGGATACTCTCCGGAGAACCAAAAGCTCTTTATCGAAGAGATGAAGAAAAAATATCCCGACATAAATAAATTCAACGACGAATTCGGCCTCAATTACTGGAGTAACCGCATTGATTCCTGGGATAACATGCCGGATATCCGCGGTACTATAAACGGTAGTCTTTCTGCCGCATACAAAGCTTTCCTCAGAGACAGAATCACCGATTACCAGAAATGGCAGGCAGATATAATAAACGAATACAAGAGAGATGACCAGTTCATCACTCACAATTATGATTACTCATGGGATGGATTCTCTGTCGGAATTCAGCCTCTTGTTAATCAGCAGGACGCTGCCAAAGCCGTTGACGTAGCGGGAGTCGATATTTATCACCCCACCCAGAACAGATTTGACGGTGCAACCATAGGATTTGGCGGTGCAGTTGGAAGATCACTCAAGAAAGACAACTATCTCGTACTTGAAACACAGTCTCAGGGCAGACTTGACTGGCTTGCATATCCCGGTCAGCTCAGACAGGCTTATTACAGCCACCTTGCCAGCGGCGCCAACGGCGTTATGTATTGGAACTGGCATTCAATCCACAATGCCTGCGAATCCTACTGGAAGGGAATCTTAAGCCACGATCTGATTCCCGGCGAGACTTACAAAGAGCTTGCTTTTGCAAGATCCGAAGAATTAAAGATTGACGAACACTTACAAAATCTCACCAAGCACTGTCCTGCTGCCATTATCGCAGACAACAGAAGTTTGGTAGGTCTTGATGAATTCCCTATTGATGACGTATCTGATGTAAGTGTGGGACAAGACGACTGGAGTCCTAAGAACCTCAGTTACAATCACATTCTTCGCTGGATGTACAATGCCTGCTACAAGATGAACCTTGAAACAGATATCGTCTACAAAGATGACATAATCAACGCAGATCCGAAGGCACTTGCAAAACAGTATCCTATGCTTATCGCACCATCGCTCTACTCAGCAACAACTGAGCTTATAGATTCGCTTCGTAAATATGTTGAGAACGGCGGAAATCTGGTACTCGGATTTAGGAGCCTTGTAGCAGACGAAGAACTTAAGATATATTCCGACGCTCTCCCCTACAACATGACAGACATGGTAGGCGGAAGCTACGATCAGATTACAAGACCTGTAGATACAACCATTAAGATTGAAGGAAGAGAATTTAATGTTTCTCACTGGATGGAACTTTTGAGACCTCAGGGAACCGGAGAAGAGATCTGGGGAACTTACGTACATCCGTGCTGGGATAAATACGCTGCTATCCTTCACAAGAAGCTCTATGAGTCCGGCAGCGGAACCGTAACTTACATCGGATGCTACATGAAGTGCGAAGGTCTTACTTCCATGCTGAAAAAACTTGTCAGAAGGATCGGACTTTCCATACCTGAGGAAACATTCCCCATTATTGTTAAGTCAGGTACCAATTCACTCGGAGAAGAAATAACATACTATTTCAACTACTCTCCCAGAATTGAGCTCATCTCGATCCTCAAAGATTGCACAGAACTTATAAGCACAGATAATTATAACCGTGGAGACAGGATCAGTATCGGTCCTTGGGGCATTAAGATATTTGTCAACAGATGAGGTTTATAGTATGAAAACACAAAACTTGATAAGTTATATTGAAGATGGCAAGTTAGATGACAAGCTTCTCGACATATATCTCGACGAGAGTAGACTTGCTTATCAAAGAGACAGATATATTAAGGCAATAAAAAACTATGAAAACACTTTCAAGTCATATCCGGGCTACGATGATGACGTATGCATAATAAATGCTCCCGGACGTACGGAAGTGGGCGGAAATCACACTGACCACCAGCAGGGACATGTTCTGACTGCCGCCATAAATATTGATATTATCGCTATTGTAGCCAAGAATTCTGACGGGATCAATGTCAAATCAGAAGGCTACAACAATATGATAACCTTCAGTCCCGACGATACAGCATTTAACAAGGCTGAGCTCGGTTCTTCTCTTGCAATGATAAAGGGTGTACTTGCAGGAGTTAAGATGAACGGCTTCGAAATAGGCGGATTTAATGCCTATATCGCAAGTGATGTCCTTAACGGTTCCGGTCTTTCATCTTCTGCATCTTTCGAAACCGTAATAGGAAATATCATTTCCTATCTCTACAACGATGGCAAGATCGATGCGATGGCAATCGCAACTATAGGTCAATACGCTGAAAACATCTATTTCGGCAAACCATGTGGTCTTATGGATCAGATGGCCTGCTCCTTCGGAAGTATGTGTCATATCGACTTTAAGATTGCTGGTTCTCCCAAGATCGACCGCATGGATTTCGATATCGATGCCCAGGGCTACAGCCTGTGTATCACAGATACAAAAGGAAATCACGCAGACTTAACTCCCGAATATGCCGCTGTTCCATCTGAAATGAAAGAAATAGCTGCTGAATTCAGAAAAGGTGTACTCGTAAATGTTCCCGAGACAGAAGTCATAAAAGCCATTCCTTCCCTTCGTGAAAAGCACGGCGACAGAGCTGTTCTTCGTGCCCTCCACTTCTATGAAGAGAACAAGAGGGTCATAAAGGAAGTTGATGCACTAAAGAATAATGATTTTGCAACTTTTCTTGAAACTGTAAAAGAATCGGGCAACTCATCATTCAAGTACCTTCAGAATGTATATACCAACCACGACATCCGCAATCAGGGCATTTCACTTGCTCTTTGCATCAGTGAGACCTTACTTGGCAAAGACGGCGGTGTATGCAGAGTTCACGGAGGCGGATTTGCCGGAACAATTCAGGCTTTCGTTCGAAATGACAAGGTCGAAGAATATAAGAAAGCTCTCGATGCCGTATTTGGCGAAGGATCCTGTGCAATTCTCAAAATCAGAAAATACGGCGGTATGAAAATTGATATTTAAACAATTATTTGTTTAATATATAGACTCCACTAAATGAACAAAGAGCCATGACTTTTTACAAGTCATGGCTCTTCTATATTCGCTTTATTTTGCAGGTTTAAGAAGTTTCCCCTGTTCTTTGTGAACAATAAGCGGCTCACTTGTTCCGTCAACGGAATTGTTTGTGATAACACACTCACTGATAGTCTCATCAGAAGGAATCTCATACATAACGTTCATCATAGTCTTTTCCATGATAGAACGAAGTCCTCTTGCTCCTGTCTCTCTCTCGTATGCCATCTGTGCTATCTTATCAACAGCATCTTCCTCAAATGTAAGCTTAACATCATCAAAATCAAAGAGCTTCTGATACTGCTTAACAAGAGCATTCTTGGGCTCTGTAAGGATTCTGACAAGTGCTTCCTTTGAAAGACCTTCAAGTGTAACTGTGATAGGCACACGTCCTACAAACTCGGGAATAAGTCCGAATTTAACCAGATCCTGAGGTGTAACTTCTTTTAATACTTCTCCGATCTCTCTTTCAGTCTTATCTGCTATCTCAGCATTAAATCCGATTGAATTGCGGTCAAGTCTTGCCTCAACGATCTTATCAAGACCATCAAAAGCTCCGCCGCAGATAAACAGAATGTTGCTTGTATCAATCTGAATGAGCTCCTGATGAGGATGCTTTCTTCCGCCCTGAGGAGGAACACTTGCAACAGTGCCTTCAATGATCTTAAGAAGTGCCTGCTGTACACCTTCACCCGATACGTCTCTTGTTATAGAAACGTTCTCGCTCTTCTTTGTGATCTTATCGATCTCATCGATATATACAATACCGTACTGCGCTCTCTCGATATCGTAATCGGCATTCTGGATAAGCTTGAGCAAAATATTCTCAACGTCTTCTCCTACATATCCTGCCTCGGTAAGTGTTGTCGCATCTGCAATTGCAAAAGGAACATTGATTATCTTTGCAAGAGTCTGCGCAAGATATGTCTTACCGGATCCGGTAGGACCTACCATAATGATATTGCTCTTTTGAAGCTCTACTTCAGTTTTATCCTCGCTCTTAGGTGCGAGTACTCTCTTGTAATGGTTGTATACAGAAACGGCAAGGACTTTCTTCGCCTCCTCCTGTCCGATAACATACTCATCCAAGAAGTTGCGGATCTCTACCGGCTTCAAAAGATTTATCTGCTGGTCTCTCTCAGATACTTCGGGCTCATCGTCAAATTCCTCAGCGATGATGTCCGAGCAAATCTCTACGCACTCGTCGCAGATATATACACCTGCAGGGCCCGCTATTAATTTTTTCACCTGATCTTGTGTCTTATTGCAAAAAGAGCACTTGATCTCTCCCGGTATCTTTGCCATTATTTATTTTCCTCTTTCTTTGGACGGTTCTCAACTATAGAATCAATAAGTCCGTATTCCAAAGCTTCCTGTGCAGTCATCCAGTTATCTCTTTCTGTATCTGCAGCAACCTGCTCGAAAGGCTTACCTGTATTCTCAGCGAGCATCCTGTTCATTTTCTCTTTGGTTCTTATAATATGCTTTGCAGCAATCTCAATCTCAGTAGCCTGACCCTGAGTTCCTCCAAGAGGCTGATGGATCATAACTTCCGCATTGGGAAGAGCCATTCTCTTACCCTTTGCTCCGCCTGCAAGAAGAAACGCTCCCATACTTGCAGCCATTCCTATACATATCGTACTAACATCGCATTTTATATAATGCATTGTATCATATATAGCCATTCCGGATGTAATCTCACCACCGGGACTGTTAATATACATATGAATGTCCTTATTGGGATCTTCAGCTTCAAGGAACAGGAGCTGAGCTACAACTGTACTGGCTGATGCGGCATTAACCTCTTCTCCGAGGAATACGATTCTCTCTTTTAAAAGTCTTGAATAGATATCGTATGACCTCTCACCGCGACTTGTCTGTTCAATGACGTAAGGTATTAAACTCATTTTTTCTTCCTTTCTAGCCTAAAAATAAAATTCCAATTTCCATTATACCAATAATTTTATAAAAATAGCATAAAAATTTCCCGTAAACAGATATTTACGGGAAATTTTTGTACCAAATCACTCATCAAGATAAACTATAGTAACGGTATGTAGATCAAAAAAACCTGCTGCCGACCTGTTTACCCATGCATCAGATTCAACATCAAGCCCCATTCCGTAGCATGAAGCCGCCAATCTGAAAGGTCTGACATATACAACCGCATCGCTGTCCTTCTCTGCCAATCTGAGCGACGAAAGAACATACTCTCTTGCAGCATAATTCTCCTGAAGTGCGCCCGTCTTGTAGTCATTATATGCATAATAAGATAAGCCGTTCTTATACTCTTCCTGTATTCCTCCATGAAGGATCAATGCAACAAGCACTATCACAGCAGATACTCCTATTGCGATACGCTCCGTCTTTCCTTCAAACTTCTCTGAAACAAATTGCGCAAGCACTGCGACCACAAGGAAATACATAAACTTAGCTACAATCTCGTACGAACTCACTGTTCTCATGCTGACCATCGTATCCGAATGATATCCATACGTTACCGGAAACATGGTGAAATATCTCGAAAGCCAAGCTCCAACAACCACGATCACCAGATTTAAGACCGTAACCTTCCCCTCAAGCACTTTAACCTTATAGATGATGCAAAGTAAAAATACAAACAGCAACATCAAAACAAATACAGCACTTGTAAAAAGGAGTTTGTCTTCAGAAATGACACATTTAAAAGCATCCCGAAGCGCATCAAAGAAAGTACTGTGCCCTTCTTTCAGATCTCTTTCCGCTCTCTTATAGTTTCCCGGAGCAACACCGTTGATCAACGTTCCGACAAACGAAACAGCCGCTGGTATTGCAATCTTTTTATCCTTGATAAACTCATCCCTTTTAAGTATAACTACCGCGATAAGCCAGGACAGATCCGCACAAACGACATTAAGTGAGCCTCCGCTTGCCAAAAAAGCTATTATCGCACTCGCTATAAGATATCCCACTTTTTTCTTTCGTATGTACAATATACACAATGAAACTGCGATAAGCCCAAGGGCTAATTCAGTAAGATAATTAAGTCCTCCCGTATACCAGAAAAAGAGCTCTTTTCCATATTCTGTATTTCGCATGGACAAAATTGATACAAATACTGCCAAAGCAATCCCGAGATACGCAACATTCTCTCTCGTAAGGATTCTTAAAAGAAGTATAAGCGCAAGACAAAAGACAACCGTGTTCATTATCATGAAGAAATGGAATCCCGGTAATCCGCCTCTTGCATACGCCCTGATAAAATGGATCAGGAAATTAAAAAGATATGTTCCCTGATTTATGTTGTAGTATTGCACCATCTTGTGCGCAGAGGCCACTAAATTTGAACCATATGTATCTACAGCATCAGCTGCTCCGCCTTCAAAGCTGAAATCATCTTCACAGAGATATGTGTAACCACATGCTACAACAATAGGCATGACCACACATAATATCCCGACAATAAACAGCCCCGCGAATACTTTTTTATACTTGTTAAAAAAAGAGTCAAACATGCATCCTCCCTATAAAACTAATGGCACCTATTGCTTTGTATCAACCAAATAATAAGTGCCATAAAGTTTATATGTGTTTTACTTAAGTATAATCAATTATTGATTACTCTTCAGTCTTCTTTTTTCTTGTTGTTGTCTTCTTAGGCTTCTCTTCCTTGTCAGCGTCAGCCTTCTTAGTTGTTGTCTTCTTTGCTGCTGTCTTCTTTGCAGGCTTCTCTTCCTTATCGGCAGCCTTCTCAGCAGTCTTCTTTGTTGTTGTCTTCTTTGCAGCCTTCTTAGCAGCGCCTTCCTTTACGTTCTCAACAAGGAAATCAGCAGCCTTCTGAACTGCAAGATCACTCTTCATGATCTTCTTCTCAGCATCTGACATGAGCTCTTTAAGCTTAGCAACTTCCATTCTGTACTGCTCAGCCATCTTCTCAAGCTCTTTCTCGAACTCTTCGTCTGAGATTGTAATGTTTTCCTTCTCAGCTACAGCCTCAAGAACAAGTCTTGACTTGATTCTCTCGATAGCCTGAGGCTTAACCTGCTCAAGCATCTTGTCTACAGTGTTACCTGTATACTGGAGATACTGATCCATGTTCATGCCCTGCATCTGAAGTCTCTGAGCGAAATCGTTAACGATCTGTCTCTGCTGTGTCTCGATCATAGCTTCAGGAAGTTCCATATCTGAATCTTCGATAACTGCCTTAACTACAGCATCTTCTCTCTTAGCCTTCTCTTCGTTTGTCTTCTTCTCTACAAGCTTCTTCTTAACATCTTCCTTGTACTCAGCAAGTGTATCAAACTCTGATACATCGCTTGCGAACTCATCATTGAGCTCAGGAAGCTCTTTAGCCTTGATAGCCTTAACTGTGCACTTGAAAGTAGCATCTTTTCCGGCAAGTTCAGCTGCCTGATATTCCTCAGGGAACTTAACGTTTACATCGCCTTCTTTGCCAATCTCAAATCCAATAAGCTGCTCTTCGAATCCGGGGATGAATGCACCTGAACCG
>JAFZQT010000082.1 GCA_017620235.1 Butyrivibrio sp.
CACTCAAGAGAAGCTGACGAGACTGCACGTCTTAAATATCGTTACCTTGATCTCAGAAATCCTGAGGTTAAAAAGAATATTATCCTTAGATGCAATGTAATCGCTGCACTTCGTCAGGCTATGACTGAGCACGGATTTTTGGAGATCACAACTCCTATCCTTACTGCTTCATCACCTGAGGGAGCAAGAGATTACCTGGTTCCTGCAAGAAAGCACCCGGGCAAGTTCTATGCCCTTCCACAGGCTCCCCAGCAGTTCAAGCAGCGTCTTATGACAGCAGGATTTGACCGCTACTTCCAGATCGCACCTTGCTTCCGTGATGAGGATGCAAGAGGAGACAGAAGTCCCGGAGAATTCTATCAGCTTGATATGGAGATGGCATTTGCTTCACAGGAAGATGTATTTGCTGTTATCGAGGATGTACTTCCTCCTATCTTTGCTAAATACGGAAATTACGATCGTGCTTCAGGAGCTCCTTTCATGAGAATTCCTTATCTTGAGGCAATGGAGAAATACGGTACAGACAAGCCTGACCTCAGAATCGATCTTACTGTTCAGGATGCAACAGAAGTTCTTGCAGATTGTGGATTTGGACCTTTCGCTTCAAAGGCAGAGGATGGTTCTGCAACAGACGTAAGAATCAAGGCTGTTGTTATCTCAGATTTCAAAGAGAGCAGAAAGTTCATCGATAAGACAATCGGAGATGTTGAGGTTCAGTCTGGAAACAAAGCATATTGGTTCAGAATGGATGAGAACAGCGAACTTGTTGGCGGAATCGCTAAGTTTGTTGCACCAATTAAGGATAGCGTAGTATCAGCACTTGGAATCAAGCCCGGAGATCTTGTTGTTCTTTCAAGCGGTAAGCTTGGAGCAGCTCAGAAGACAGCCGGTGTTGTTGTTAAGACATTTGGCGCTGCGGTTCCCGGACACATGGATAAAGAGCAGTACACATTCTGCTGGATCGTTGATTTCCCTATGTACGAGATCGGCGAGGAGTCAGGAGAGCTTGAGTTCTGTCATAACCCGTTCTCTATGCCTAGCGGCGGTCTTGAGACACTTCTTAAGGCTGAGAAAGGTGAGATAGATCCTCTTTCAATCACAGCGGATCAGTACGACCTTGTATGTAACGGCGTTGAGCTTTCATCGGGAGCTGTTCGTAACCACGATCCCGAGATTATGATCAAGGCATTTGAGATGGTAAGACTTGGTGAGGAAGACGTTAAAGCTAAGTTCCCTGCCATGTACAACGCATTCTGCTACGGTGCACCACCGCATGCAGGAATCGCACCCGGAGTAGACCGTATGGTTATGCTTCTTGCCGGAGAGGACTCTATCAGAGAGATCATTCCTTTCCCTATGAACAAGAATGCACAGGATGTCATGATGGGCGCGCCCGGATACGTAACAGACAAGCAGCTTGAGGAGCTTCACATCAAGACAACTGCTGTGGAAGAAGAACAGTAAAAAATGTATAGAATAAAATAATAAGAGCAATGTCGCTTAAAACAGATGATATTATCTGTCATTTAAGCGACATTCTTTTTTATATTGCGACATTTTTGTTCGTAAAACCGCATGTTTTCTAATTTTGGTATAAACCTTGCAAAAGTAGCTTATTGACAGGGATTGGTTGAGAAATGTACGCAAATAGAGTATCATATACATTAGGGTTGTTTCGACTTTTATATGAAAAGGAGCGTAGTCAGAATTCAGATGCAAATGAAGCGAATGTCTGAAATACTTGGTCAATTTGCTATGGTTGGTCAATTGGGGCTTTCTTTGATAATGCCTCTTTTGATGTGTCTGGGTGGCTGCTATCTGTTATGCTCTAAGCTTTCGGTAGGAGCGTGGGTTTATATACCAGGTTTTGTTTTGGGGCTTGGAGGTTCTATTACAACTGCGTACAAGGTGTATCTGCAAGTAATCAACAAAGAAGAAAAAAAGAAGAAAAGCAACAACGAAGTGTCTTTCAACAGGCATCACTGAATTATACATACAGAAAGAGGACAGTGCATGAAATTACAGAAGGCTGTAAAAAAAGAGACAGGAATAATAGCTGCATCTGTGGCGATAGGCGTTCTTGTAATGTATCTCGTATTTTTTTGTTTGCACATGGTAGTTCCCGATTGGGCGCCATTTGACATAAAAGTTATCGTAGGCGGAATAGGCGGTTATTTGATCGCGGTAGGTAATTTCTTTTGGATGGCAGTATCTGTGCAAAAGGTAGCATCTATTGAGGATGAAGACAGAGCTAGGAAGACTATGGGAGTAAGCTATAGGTATAGAACGATGATCCAGTTTATTTGGGTCATCTTGTCTATAGTCTTACCGTTCATCAATCCGGTGGCGGGTATAGCGCCCTTATTTATTCCAAGCATTGTAATTAAATTACGCGGGATTATATCTGCGGGGAAAGGAGGTTGAAGGCGAAGATATGAGTAAAGAATTCTCGGTCGTAGGCCCCAAGGTATACGCGACCATCCGTACGGGTATTCCTGTTCTCGGAGATATCAAGATTACAGAGACACTGGTAGTCACATGGATAGTAATGTTGATAATTACAGGGTTGTGTATATTCCTTACTCGGGATCTTAAGATGGAGAACATTTCAAAGAGACAGGCATTTGCTGAGATGCTCGTTGAGATGGGTAATAACTTTGTTCGTAATAACACCGGAAGCACTAAATTTGATAAATTGATTCCATTTGTATCGGCATTGTTCGTGACGAGTGTGGTTTCAAATCTTATCAGCCTTATAGGGCTCAGAAGTCCTACAGCAGACTTATCTACAGAAGCCGCCTGGGCAGTTGTTGTATTTACTATGATCACTGCTACCAAGATAAAGACTAATGGATTAGGCGGATATTTAAAGGGATTTACGACACCTATTGCGGTTATGACCCCGTTCAATATTCTTTCAGAGCTTGCTACGCCGGTTAGTATGGCGTGCCGTCACTTTGGAAATATTCTCTCGGGTGTAGTTATCGATGGTCTTATCTACTGGGCATTGGGATTGGCGTCAGCCGCATTACTCGGACTTATACCGGGGGCGGTAGGAGATTTCCTCTCCAAGATACCTATCTTGGGAGTCGGTTTGCCGGCGATCACAGGCGTATACTTTGACTGGTTCTCAGGTTGTATGCAGGCATTTATTTTCTGCATGCTGACAATAATGTATATCGCCAATGCAGCAGAAGAAGGCTGACAAAAAAAGAAAAAAACTAAAACACAAAAAACAATTAAATGCGTTTTTAGGAGGCAAAAAAATTATGGGTGATTTTCAGGTATTAGCTAAAGGTATAGCACTTGCAGGTTGTGGAATTGGTGCAGGATGTGCACTTATCGCAGGTATCGGACCCGGTATTGGTGAAGGAACTGCAGTTTCAAAGGCTCTTGAAGCAATCGGACGCCAGCCCGAGTGCAAGAGTGATGTAACAAGTACAATGCTTCTTGGTTGTGCCGTTGCAGAGACAACAGGTATTTATGGTTTCGTTACAGGTCTTCTTCTTATTTTCGTAGCACCTGGAATGTTCATGAACTACCTTAATTGATGAAGCAAGCTTTCGTAACGAAGGAGAAACAATATGGGAATACAGGCTCTTATGGCAGTGACTGCTCCAAACCAGCCACTTGTCACAATTGACTTCTGGACCCTTATTCTTCAGATCTGTAACCTCTTCATACAGGTTTTTTTGATAAAAAAATTCCTCTTTAAGCCCATCAACAATGTGCTTGAGAAGAGACAGAATCTTGCGGATAAGGCGATTAAAGAAGCTAGAGAAGCCAAGGAAGAAGCAGATTCTCTTAAAGATCAATATGAGAGCAGCCTGACAAATGCTCATGCCGAAGCTGCACAGATCGTATCCGATGCGCAGAAAGAGGCACAGGCAAAGGCAGATGCAATGGTACATGATGCCCAGAAGGAAGCGGCTGATATCAAAGCAAGAGCTGCTGCTGATATTGAGCAGGAGAAGAAGAAAGCTATCAACGAGGCTAAAGATGAAATCGGCGGACTTGCAATGGATATTGCAGGTAAGGTCGTTGAAAAAGAGATAAACGAAAATGATCACAAGAAGCTCATTGAAGACTTTATAAGCAAAGTCGGAGCTTGATCTAGGAAAAGAGGTAATCATGAGTAAAGCTGGAGATCTTTATGGGCAGAGCCTATATGATCTGGCAGCAGAAGTGAACCTTACGGATGAAATACTGGGACAGATGGAGGTGATTGAAGGACTCTTCAAAGAGAATCCCGATTATATCACGCTCCTTTCGGAACCGTCGGTTCCCAAGAAAGAGAGACTGCAGCTTGTTGATGATGCACTCAAAGACGGCTGTCAGGAATATCTTTTGAATTTCATCAAGATTCTTATTGAGAAAGGCTTGCTCAGAGAATTTTCGGCTTGCCGAAAGAGATTCAGAAAGTGCTACAACACAGACAACGGCATCGCAGATGCTCTTGTTACATCGGCTGTTGCGCTTGATGATTCACAAGTTGCCAAGCTTAAGGAGAAACTTGAGGGAATTAGCGGCAAAAAAGTTTTGCTGCGACAGAAGGTAGATCCCGGAATCCTAGGTGGTGTCCGTGTTGATCTTGAGGGACAGCTTTTTGACGGAACGGTCAAAGGCAGGTTATCCGAACTTAAGAGACGAGTCGACGAGACAATTATATAAACCAAAATTACGTCGGAGGATAATATGGAACTAAAACCAGAAAAAATATCCGAGGTCATTCGAAGCCAGATAAAGAATTATCAGAACGCAATAATCCAAAACGAGACAGGTACAGTTCTTACCGTTGGTGACGGTATCGCCAGAGTTAGCGGACTTTTGAACTGTATGTCGGGAGAGCTTTTGGAATTTGAGAATGGTACATTCGGAATGGCTCAGAACCTCGAGGAAACAGTAGTATCAGCGGTTTTGTTCGGCGAGGATGTAGGAATCAGCGAAGGACAGACTGTTAAGCGTACGGGAAGAGTCGTATCAGTTCCCGTAGGAGATAAAATGATCGGACGTGTTGTTAACGCCATCGGTCAGCCAATTGACGGACAGGGACCTATTGAGACAACAGAGTACAGACCTGTTGAATCACCCGCTCCCGGAATCATTGCAAGACAGCCGGTTAAGGAACCGCTTCAGACCGGTATCAAGGCTATCGATTCCATGATCCCTATCGGAAGAGGCCAGCGTGAGCTTATCATCGGTGACAGACAGACAGGTAAGACAACAATCGCGATCGATACGATCCTTAACCAGAAGGGCAAGGACGTTATCTGTATTTACGTTGCTATCGGACAGAAGCGTTCAACAGTAACGGCACTTGTTGAAGACCTTAAGAAGGGCGGAGCAATGGACTACACAATCGTAGTTGCTGCTACAGCTTCAGAGCCCAGCCCTCTTCAGTACATTTCACCTTACACAGGTTGTGCAATGGGTGAGTACTTTATGAACAAAGGAAAGCACGTACTCTGCATCTATGATGACCTTTCAAAGCATGCGGTTGCATATCGTGCACTTTCACTTTTGATCAGAAGACCACCGGGACGTGAAGCATATCCCGGAGACGTATTCTACCTTCACTCAAGACTTCTTGAGAGAGCAGCTAAACTCTCTGATGAGAACGGCGGCGGATCACTTACAGCCCTTCCTATCATTGAGACACAGGCTGGTGACGTATCTGCTTACATTCCTACGAATGTTATTTCCATCACAGATGGACAGATATTCCTTGAGACAGAGCTTTTCCACTCAGGAATCATGCCGGCTGTTAACCCCGGTATCTCAGTATCCCGAGTTGGTGGTAACGCTCAGATCAAGGCAATGAAGAAGGTTGCCGGAACACTTAAGCTCGTATATTCACAGTATCGTGAACTTCAGAGCTTTGCTCAGTTCGGATCAGACCTTGATGAAGATACAAAGGCACGTCTTGCACAGGGTGAACGTATCGTTGAAGTTCTGAAGCAGGATAAGAATCAGCCTGTTCCTGTTGAAAAGCAGGTAGCTATTCTTTATGCCGTTGTAAATAACATTCTTATTAAGGTTGAAGCTTCTGATGTTGCGGAATATGAGGCAGGTCTTTACGACTTCCTTGACAGTGATCCTTCAGGTATCGCTGCAATGAGAGAAATCCGTGAGACAGGAAAGCTCGAAGCCGAGACTGAGAATAAACTTAAAGAGTCACTGAACGCATATACAGATAAGTTTTTGCAGCAAAAAGCGAGTGCAAACTAATAGGAGGACTTAAAGATGGCTGGAAGTATGAAAGCTGTTAAACTCCGAATAAAGAGCGTTCAGAGCACCATGCAGATCACGAAAGCGATGCAGCTCGTTGCCGCATCCAAACTTCGTAAGGCAAAAGAGAAAGCGGACCAGTCGAAGCCCTATCTCGAGACCACGCTTGATACATTGACAGATATAGCAAACGGCAATACGGATTTCAGATCTCCTTTTACCCAGAGTGGTAAAAATGACAAATGGCTCTACGTAGTCATTGCCGGAGACAGAGGTCTTGCAGGTGGCTATAACTCCAATCTTTTCAAGTTTATGGAAGCAGAGACCAAGGGGCACGACGATATAACCGTTCTTCCTATAGGAAAAAAATCTGTAGAGTACTTCAAGCACAGAAAAGTGCCGATCTTTACAGAGGAATATTCCGAGGTTGCCAAGGTTACGATTTCGGACTGCTATCAGATTGCTAAGCTGATCTGTGATGCATACAAAAACGGAGAGTATGGACATATTCATCTTTGCTATACGAATTTTGTCTCAATGCTTTCTCAGGTGCCTACCGCTTCTTCACTTCTTCCGCTTGAGGATCTTCGTTCGGAAGAGAAGAAATCGGATGGAAAGGCAAGAGATCTTATTTTGTATGAACCTGACAGTGAGACTGTGTTCAATGCAATTGTTCCGGAGTATCTGGCGGGAATTCTGTACTCCGGTATCAACATATCTTATGCGAGTGAGCTTGCAGCCAGAAGAACAGCGATGGAGGCTGCAACAGACAACGCAGAAGAGATGATCGATACCTTGAGTCTGTACTATAACAGAGCGCGTCAGGCAAGCATCACGCAGGAAATCACAGAGATTGTTGCCGGTGCTACATTATAAAATTAAGGAGTTTAACAATGAGTGAAAATCATGTTGGAAAGGTAATACAGGTTACGGGACCTGTACTCGACATCCGCTTTAAAGAAGGCGAACTTCCTGATCTTCACAATGCCATAGAGATTATGATAGAGGATCGCAAGCTTGTTGCCGAAGTTGCGCAGCAGGTTGGTGACGACGTAGTTCGCTGCGTTGCCATGAGTTCAACCGACGGTCTTGTAAGAGGCGTAGATGCCAAAGACACAGGCAGCCCTATCACAGTTCCCGTTGGCGAAGAGTGTTTGGGAAGAATTTTCAACCTTTTGGGTGATCCCGTAGATAATGGTCCCGATCCGAATGCAAAAGAGAGATGGGCAATTCATCGTCCCGCTCCTGCATATGAAGATCAGGTACCCGCTACCGAGATCTTTGAGACAGGAATCAAGGTCGTTGACCTTATCTGCCCCTATGCTAAGGGTGGTAAGATCGGTCTTTTCGGTGGTGCTGGAGTAGGTAAGACCGTACTTATCATGGAGCTTATCAATAACGTTGCTACCGCACACGGTGGTATCTCAGTATTTACCGGTGTTGGTGAGCGTACACGTGAAGGAAACGACCTTTACGGTGAAATGAAAGAGAGTGGAGTTCTTGATAAGACCGCACTTGTTTACGGTCAGATGAATGATCCACCCGGAGCAAGAATGAGAGTAGGTCTTTCAGGACTTACTATGGCGGAGTATTTCCGTGATGTTAAGAATCAGGATGTGCTTCTTTTCATCGATAATATTTTCCGTTTCACACAGGCAGGTTCAGAGGTTTCAGCGCTTCTTGGACGTATGCCTTCAGCCGTAGGTTATCAGCCTACACTGGCTACTGAAATGGGTGCTCTTCAGGAGCGTATCACATCAACAAAGAAGGGATCAATCACATCAGTTCAGGCTGTATACGTGCCTGCCGATGACTTGACTGACCCTGCTCCTGCTACAACCTTCACACACCTTGATGCTACTACGGTTCTTTCAAGAGATATCGCTTCAAAGGGTATATATCCTGCGGTTGATCCTCTTGATTCAACAAGCCGTATTCTTTCACCCGACATTGTCGGAAAAGAGCATTATGAAGTTGCTAAGGGCGTTCAGCAGGTTCTTCAGAGATATCGTGAACTTCAGGATATCATTGCTATCATGGGTATGGACGAGCTTTCAGAGGAAGATAAGCTTACTGTTTACAGAGCACGTAAGGTACAGAACTTCTTGTCACAGAGCTTCTCTGTTGCTGAGCAGTTTACAGGTCTTCCCGGTAAGTATGTTCCTCTTAAGGAGACAATCAGAGGCTTCAAGATGATCCTTGACGGTGAGTGCGATGATCTTCCTGAGAGTGCTTTCCTCCTTGTCGGAACTATCGACGAAGTGTTTGAGAAGGCTAAAAAGCAGTAAAGGAGCTGATTATGTCCACTTCATATCATTTACAGGTTGTATCCCTGGATGGTCTTGATTTCGAGGGTGAAGTACAGAAGATAATGCTCCGCACAATAGATGGTGACGTTGAGATTCTCGCTCGTCACACCAATTATTGTACTGCTATCGGAATGGGAACCGCTAAAGTTACCATGGCTGACGGCAGTGAGAGAAAAGCGGCATGTATCGGTGGAATGATCTCGGTCATGAACGGAGAGGTGAGAGTTCTTCCCACAACTTGGGAGTGGAGCGAAGACATCGACGTTGAGCGTGCCAAGGCTGCCAAAGCAAAGGCAGAGGAGCTGCTCAAGAACCAACAGCTTGATAAGGAAGCAAGGGTTCGCGCTGAGGCTAAACTGTACAGAGCGCTGGTAAGAATCGGATCCTCAGGACAAGAATTCTAAGGGAATATTTTTCCTAGCAAAAACTGGGAAATTCTTAGCATTAAGTACGCGGTAAAATAAGTCTGCGATTAGTATAATCTATCTAACATGAAAGGATGGGGTATACTATGGCTAGACTTACTTTACCGCGTTTGTTATCTGATGGATGCGTAATACAGAGAAGAAAAAGTATTCATATCTGGGGATGGGATGATGCAGGTGCTGAAGTAACTGCAACTCTCGCCGGTGAAAGCGTTACAGGAAAATGTGACGATAAGGGCAGGTTTGACGTTTATCTTTCTGCAAAAGAGAGCGGCGGACCTTATGAGCTTGTTGTATCTGATGATAAAGGCGACAGCATAACAGTTAAGGATGTAATGCTTGGAATTGTTTGGCTCTGCACGGGACAGTCCAATATGGAACTTCCCATAAACAGGGTAAAAGACAAATATCCCGAGCTTATTGATATCGAAGAAAATAAGAGAATATCTACTTATAAGATAATCGAAGAAACCAGCTTTGACGGACCGTATGAGGAACACAATACGGGAAGCTGGGAGCATGTGAGCAAAGATACTATCATGAATTTCTCTGCCACAGCATACTTTTTTGCAAGTAAGCTTCAGAGCATGACAGGACAGCCTGTTGGTCTTATCAATGCGAGTCTTGGCGGATCCAGAGCTTCATCATGGATGAGCAGAGAGATGCTTGAGGGCTACGATGAACTTATCGCAGAAACTGATAAGTACAACAGCGAAGCTTTCAGAAAAGAGCGAATGGAATACAATGCAGCGAAGGATGAGAAGTGGCTCAGCGAGCTTGCTGCTGCAGATGCAGGAATAGAGGGACATTGGGATCAGGAAGACGTATATGATTCTTACTGGGATACAATTACACTTCCCACAATGTTTACAGGAACTCCGCTTGAAGGACATATAGGTTCTGTATGGTTCAGAAGAAAATTCGACCTTCCCAAAGAGCTTGCGGGCAAAAAAGCCAGATTCTTCTTTGGAACAATGGTTGATTCAGACAGAGTATATATAAACGGACAGCTTATCGGCGAGACACCTTATCAGTATCCTCCGCGTAAGTATGATATTCCTGAAGGACTTACCAAGGAAAAAGACAATGTCGTAGCGATTAGGCTTAGTATAGAACTTGGACTTGGAAGAGTTACTACTGGACCCGGTAAAGAATATAAGATCTTCAACGATGAAGCATCCGTTAATCTGGATGGCGAGTGGAAATACAGGATTGGCGCTAAGTGCGGTCCTATGCCTCCGACAGATTTCATCAACTGGAATTCATCGGGATTGTTTAACGGTATGACAGCGCCTTGCCACAATTTCCCTATTGACGGTGTTATCTGGTATCAGGGTGAGAGTAATGTTCATGAGAAGTGGGATTACGCTGATCTTACAGAGAGAATGGTCAAGGGCTACAGAGATCTTTGGAAAGAAGAGAACCTTCCTTTTATCGCAGTTCAGCTTCCGAATTTTGAGATCGATCTGAATGAAAAAGAGAATTGGGGAGAGTTCAGACTTATACAGAACAAGATTCTTTCTATTCCTTCAACAGGACTTGCAGTGACAATGGGACTTGGTGAGGACAATGACCTTCACCCTGTTACAAAGAAGCCCGTCGGTGAGAGACTTGCTCTGTGGGCTGCACATATCAAATATGGTTATAACGGAGAATATACCGGACCTGTTGCACTTGCTGCGGCAGCAGAGGGCGACGGCGTTAAAGTTGTTCTTGGACATGCTGATGGATTGTGCGTAGTTGATGCCGATAAGGGCACAGAAATAAAAGACTTCTTCCTGGAAGATGAAGAAGGTAAATTACACGAAGTCGATGCAGTGCTTGCGGACAATGCCGTAATATGCAAGAGCAAAGACGGTAATAAAACAAAATTCAGAAGAGTTCTGTGGTGCTGTGAAAACACATACAGAGGCGGACTTGTATCAAATACTTCCGGAATACCTATGAGCCCGTTCAAACTCTTAATACATTAAGTATTGTATTGAAGAAACTGAGCCTAGTTTTTCTTGTTGGGGTCAGTTTCTTTTCCTGTGAGATCCGCACCGGTTCGGTAAAGTTTTCTGAACTCAGTAGGAGAGCACTTATTTATGTCTTTGAACACACGATTGAATGTTGAAAGACTAAAGAAGCCGGACTGGAGCGCGATGTCCATGATAGACATGTTAGTGTCGCCAAGAAGTTCCTGAGCCATGAGGATTCTGCGCTTGGTGATGTACTGGTAGCAGGAAATTCCCATATAATTTTTGAACAGTCTTTCAAAATGGAACTTGGAAAAACCTGCAAGCTCGGCGAGCTGTTCAACCGTAAGGTCGTCAGATCTGTGCGAGTCAATATAGTTTGTAACAGAAACAATCTTGTCTATATTTTTGCGCTGTGGATCAGCGGAATCCGGCACCTGCTTTTTTTCATTGGGGTGCATGCTTCCGATTTGCGCAAGGATAAGTGTAACGAGAGAGTACACAGATATTTTTAGGAATTCGTCGCTTTCACCGTAGAGTCTGTCAATCTCCCAGAAATAATTTTGAAGTTTGGCAGTTTCTATAGGATGTTCCGTCTGCTTTATGTGGACATAAGGCGGAAGTGTCTTAAGAAGAGGCACCAGTGCGGAAATCTGCGAGTAACCACCGATATCAAAGAGCAGGATAAGTTTTTCTCCGCCGGTTGATTCGGAAATATATTCATGTAGCGTTCCGGGAGCAATCATTATAAGATCTCCGGGCGCGCAATTTACAATAGTTGACTTATCATTATGGAACTTAATCCTTAAGGTTCCTGATAAGAGCAAAATAATCTCAACGTCGTTGTGCCAGTGTATAGGATATTTGGCAAGAGTATTGTGGTATAGAAGTACCCCTTTAAGGGTGTCATAGATGATATCTTCTCTCGCCTTTTCGTTTATGTCTTGTATCATATTGATAACTCCTAAAAACGGTATAACAAATACTACGAGATTAATTTTAGCATTTATATATCAAAAATAGAAGAAAGATTTTTAAAGGAAAGGTAACATTTTTTATGAAGACACAGAACTGGTCACAGATGTGGCTTGGATATCACCATGTATCCAATGACAACAAGAATTGGAAAGTTATCTGTAACGATTTTTCCAAGGAAGATCGCGTTGTAAAAAGCGCGATAGGGGAATTTGCAACGGGGATTAAAGGATATTTTGATGCAGACATCACAGAGGATGATGGCGATATCTTGGTTCTTGAGATAAGTAAAGACGCAAATATTGCAAGTGAAGGCTATTCGGTAAAGGGCGCAAAGAGCGGTATCACACTTAAAGCATCTGATGAGAACGGTGTTATATACGGTGTTTTTGCAATTCTCAGAAAGCTTGGGGCAAGAGTTTCTGTTGAAGATATTTGCGAGGATGCAGCTCCTTCCAATCCGCTCAGAATGATGAATCACTGGGATAACTTGGACGGAAGCATTGAAAGAGGATATTCGGGAGAATCATTCTTTTTTGAGAATGACGAAATGTACATAAATGAAAGAACAGTTGACTACGCACGTTTCATGGCGAGTGTGGGAATAAACGGAATTGTCATCAACAACGTAAATGTTAAAGGTGCAGCTACTTATCTTATAACAGACAGATTTTT
Organism: Butyrivibrio sp.; assembly: GCA_017620235.1. Taxonomy (GTDB): domain Bacteria; phylum Bacillota; class Clostridia; order Lachnospirales; family Lachnospiraceae; genus Butyrivibrio. The sequence goes on from JAFZQT010000082.1 coordinate 12,571, forward strand.
TGACAAAGTAAAACAGCTTCAGGATGTTTTTGCAGATTATGGAATAAAGCTCTATCTCTCAATCAACTTTGCAGCACCTATCGAGCTCGGTGGTCTTGATGTATGCGATCCGCTTGATGAGGGCGTTATTGAATGGTGGAAGAACAAGTCAAAAGAGGTGTTTGAAAAGCTTCCCGGTTTTGGCGGATATCTTGTAAAGGCAGATTCAGAGGGAAGACCCGGACCTTTCACATACGGAAGAACACAGGCAGATGGAGCCAATATGCTTGCTGATGCGGTTGCTCCTTACGGTGGAATAATAATCTGGAGATGCTTTGTATATAACTGCACTCAGGACTGGAGAGATTACAAGACTGACAGAGCAAGAGCAGGGTATGATTACTTTAAGGATTTTGACGGAGAGTATCATGACAATGTTATCCTTCAGATCAAGAACGGTCCTATGGATTTCCAGATAAGAGAGCCTATTTCACCACTTCTTGGCGGGCTTACCAAGACAAATCAGTTGCTCGAAGTTCAGATCGCGCAGGAATACACAGGACATCAGATCGATCTTTGCTATCTCATGCCTATGTTCAAGGAAGTTCTTGAGTTCCGCACATATTGCAGCGACAAGAATGATACTGTTGCCGACATCGTAAGCGGAAGAACAATGGGCAATAAGCTTGCCGGAATGGCAGCTGTAATAAATACAGGAAATGATTTCAACTGGACAGGAAACGATCTGGCAGCAGCAAACCTCTATGGTTTCGGAAGACTTGCTTACAACACGGAGCTTAGTTCAGAAGAGATCGCAAGAGAGTGGGTTGCGCTCACATTCGATATGGACAAGGCTTCAGAGGATAAGCTTGTTGATATGCTTCTCAGATCCAGAGATATTTATGAGAAGTACACATCGCCTCTTGGAATTGGCTGGATGGTAACTCCTCATGAACACTACGGTCCAAGCGTTGACGGATACGAGTACTCAAGATGGGGCACATATCACAGAGCCGATCACAAGGGAATCGGTGTTGACAGATCAGATAAGGGAACAGGATACGCACAGCAGTACTATGAGCCAAACGCATCTGCATATAACGATCCTGAGAAATGTCCTGAGGAGTTGCTTCTTTTCTTCCATCATATTCCTTATACATGGAAGCTTAAGAGTGGAAAAACTCTTATCCAGTACATTTACGATTCTCATTTTGAAGGAGAAGAAGGTGCAGAGAAGCTTGCAGAAGACTGGAATTCATTGAAAGATGTCGTTGATCCCGACGTATTTGCAAGAGTAGCTGAGAGATTTGAACTTCAGGTTGCCAATGCTAAAGAATGGAGAGATCAGGTGAACTCTTATTTCTATAGAAAGAGTGATATAGCTGACGAGCAGGGCAGAATAATATACTAAAAGAAATAATATTGCGGAAACGCCGATGAATTCAAGGGTTCATTGAAATAAAATTTTAGAAAGCATAGCGTGATTTCATTATTTATGCATAAATGAAATCGCGTTATGCATTTTTAATGCATAAATATCCAATTTGTAAATGTTAAATATAGCAACTTTTGCAATAAAAACAACAACTATGTCAATTGCCAAAAAGCCTAGAAAAATAGCGGAGTGTGGCAGTTTTTTTGTCGCAAAAATCGAGATGAAAAAAGCATTATTTGATAGGATTTAGCACAATTTGATAAGTAGTATTATTATACAAGTTGTGCAATTTTTTTTAAATTTAGGGAGAGTTTTATGAACAAAATTAAAAGTGACGCGCCGGTGAGTCGTAACCCGGTCAGTATCTATTTTAAGCGTTATTGGCAGTTGTATCTGTTGTTGGCGCTTCCTATGTTGTACTTGGTCATCTTTAAGTACATTCCTATGGTCTACATTCAGATCGCTTTTAAGAAGTACAGTATTGTTGAGAGTATCTGGAAACAGAAAATTGCGGGTAATCATGGATTCCAGTATTTTATCCAGGCATTTTCCGACAGCGATTTCAGAAGAGCGCTTAGAAATACTTTAGTGCTTAACCTTCTTGATCTTGCTATTGGTTTCCCGATTCCTATCATTTTTGCACTTTTGCTTAATGAGTTGTGCTTCAAGAAGTTCAAAAATGTGGTTCAGACTATAGCATACATGCCTCACTTCCTGTCATGGGTTATTATCTATGGATTGGCACTTCAGTTGTTTACTCCTTCTACAGGTCTTGTAAACATGGTTATTACAAAACTTGGAGGACAGACAGTTCCTTTCCTTAATGATGCAGGACACTGGGTATGGACATATGTATTCTTGGGAGCTTGGCAGAGTTTTGGATGGAACTCAATTGTTTATCTTGCCGCTATAGCAGGTATCAACAACGAGCTTTATGAGGCTGCATCTGTTGACGGTGCAGGCAGACTCAGCAAGATCTGGCACATCACTTTACCGGGAATCAGATCAACTATCGTTCTGCTTCTTATCATGCAGATCGGTAACATTCTTGGCGGAACATTTGACAGACCTTTCGCACTCAGAAATAACCTTGTTATTTCATGGGCAGAGGTTCTTCCTACATATATTTATTCACATGGTATCAAGGGCTTACAGTTCTCTCTTACCACTGCGGTTGGATTCTTCCAGTCTGTTGTAGGAGTAGTATTCCTGCTTCTGGCTAATACGATTTCCAGAAAGCTTGGAGAACGTGGTATTTGGTAAAAGAGAGGAGAACATCAATGCATAAACCTAAGCATTATATTAGCGATTATGTTATCGCTGCAGTCTGCGTATTAATAAGTTTGATATGTATCATTCCGATGATCAACTTGCTTGCAAGATCACTCAGCTCAACAGATGCGCTTATTAAACATGAAGTATATCTGTTCCCTGTTGACATCAACATCAATGCATATCAGATGGTCCTTACGGATCCTAAATATATTAAGTCATTTATTTGGACTGTAATTTTGACAATTATCTGCACTGTTGTTTCATTGCTTATGACAGCAGCATGTGCTTACCCTTTGATCTATTCCGAGCTTAAGGGACGTAGTGTTATCAATATCTTTATCACTATCACAATGTTCTTTAATGCAGGAACAATCCCTAACTACCTTCTTATGCAGAGTTTGGGACTTTTGAATAAACCGTTGGTACTTATCCTTCCCGGATGCTTGTCGGTTTACAACATGATAATTATGAGAAGTTTCTTCTATGGAATACCCGAAAGTTTGCGCGAGTCAGCACAGATTGACGGAGCATCATTCTTTAGAATACTTGCAAGTATTTATATTCCGCTTTCAAAGCCCGTTCTCGCAACACTTGCTCTTTTCTATGCAGTAGGTCGTTGGAACGGATATTCAGATGCTCTTATGTATTTGAGCGGCCCCGGCGGAAGTAAATGGTATCCTTTGCAGCTTCTTCTTTATAACATTCTTAATAATGTAAACAGTGTAGAAGTTGCTACTCAGGAAGGATTCTCATCTCCCGGACTTTCAGAGGCTCTGAAAGCTGCGATTGTTATGTTCTCAACGGTTCCTATACTGTGCGTATACCCTAGACTCCAGAAGTACTTTATGTCCGGAGTTATGGTCGGCGCAGTAAAAGAATAAATGCACTCAATTAAAAGGAGGGTTAGTATGAAAAAGAGAGTGGTATCACTTATGCTTGCTGCTATGATGATGGTTCTTGCAGCAGGATGCGGCGCTAAGTCAGGTAATGGCAGCGCGTCAAACGGAGGCGGTGCAGCTGATGCTTCAGCGCTTGGTGAAGACGGAAAGTTTGCAGAGACTCAGCACATTACAGTTGAGGTTTATGACCGTGGTAACGACGGCGGATCAGATCCTGTAAACAACAAGTACACAGATTACATCAAGAAGGGAATGCTTGATAAGTACAACGTAGAAGTTGAGTTCGTAGCAGTTCCTCGTTGGACAGAGGTTGAGCAGATCAGTAACCTTCTTGCCGCAAACAACGCACCTGACGTATGCGTAACATACGACATCGCAACAATCGAGACATATGGCAACATGGGTGGTATTGTTGATATGAAAGATGCGCTTGAAGCTAATAAAGAGCTTCTTCCTAATCTTTGGAAGCATCTCGGTGAGACAAACATTTACTGGGATCAGAATCCTGAGACAGGCGCAATTTGGGATATCGAGGCTGTTCGTGAGAACCAGAACGATGTAAATACATTCATCAGAGAAGACTGGCTCAAGAAGCTTAACCTTGAAGTTCCTAAGACAACAGATGATTTCTACAAAGTACTTTGCGCATTCAAAGACAATGCAGATACTCTTCTTGGAGCAGATGCTTCTAAGATGATTCCTTATTCAATCAGCTTTGATGCAGGTTACAGAGCAAAAACTCTTACATTGTCATTTGCAGATCCTAAGATGACAGATAAAGAGTACTATGTAAACAGTTTTGATGACAGAGGATTTACAATTCCCGGTGTAAAGCAGGGATTCGCACTTCTTAATAAGTGGTACAACGAAGGTCTTATCTGGAAAGATTTTGCACTTTACGGAGCAGGAGACAAGACAGAGGATGATCTTATCAAAGCCGGCTATGTTGGAGCATTCACACATAACTGGGATTACCCTTTCAGAGACGGTGAGAACTCAATCGAAGCAAACATCAAGAAGTTTGGTGGAGACGGCGCTCAGTTCATCGCTATCGATCCTTTCCAGGATAAGAACGGAACACATACAAAGTGGATCTCAGGTCCTGTAGACCGTAAGATCTTCTTCCCTGCAACAAATGATAATATCCTTGCATCACTTCTTTACCTTGACTGGATCAGCACACCTGAGAATATCCAGTATCTCCAGATCGGTGATGAGGGTGTTACACATGAAGTTGGCGAAGGCGGCGTAATCTCTATCATCGCAGCTGAAGGAAATGACATCCAGAACTCTGGAATGAACATTGACTACACAATTACAACAAACGGACTTAAGCTTGTAGATCCTGAGCTTACAAACAAGTCACTTGCATACAGCTATGCAGGAATTGATCCTAAGCTTGTTGAGGACGCTGACAAGATTGCTAAGACTGACGATCGTGCAGCTAAGTCATATCACATCGGATCAATCGAGGCTGAGACAGGAATGGGAGATCCTCTTTCACAGAAGAGAGATCAGATCATCGATCAGGCAATCGTTGCTCCTACAGCTGATTTCGAAAAAATATTCGATCAGGGTATGCAGGAGTACCTCGCAGCAGGCGGACAGGCTATCATTGATGAAAGAAAAGCAAAATGGGAGTCAATCCACGGCGACAAAGAGAATCTTGACTGATATATAAATCGCTTAAATAGCAATAACTAATAAAACAGAGACAGGATGCGTGTAACTGCGCAGCCCCGTCTCTGTTTTGTTTTTTGAGAATTGTTTTAAGCAAATTTCAAGATAAAAAAAGCATTAAATGATAGGAATAGTGTATTGAACCTCAGTACAATGTTTATACATATTATCGGAAAAATAACAATGAGAATTAAAATTGAGGTGAATGGATGGATAGAACAGAAGCGAGAAAAAGGGCAAAAGAGCTCGTAGCGAAAATGACTGTTGAAGAAAAGGCAGGACAGCTTCGTTATGATGCACCCGCAATCGAAAGATTGGGCGTTCCTGCTTACAACTGGTGGAATGAGGCGTTACACGGAGTAGCTCGTGCAGGCACAGCTACAATGTTTCCTCAGGCAATCGGACTTGCAGCAGCATTCGATGATGAGCTTATGGGATGCATCGGTGAGATAATTGCCATTGAAGGACGTGCTAAGTACAATGAGCAGTCTAAGCGCGGCGATAGAGATATTTATAAGGGACTTACTTTCTGGGCTCCCAACGTAAATATCTTCAGAGATCCCAGGTGGGGACGTGGACATGAGACATATGGTGAGGATCCTTTCCTTACAAGTACTCTTGCAGTTCCTTTTATCAAGGGAATGCAGGGTGACGGAGAATATATGAAGGTAGCTGCTTGTGCTAAGCACTTCGCAGTTCATTCAGGACCGGAAGCTGAGAGACATTATTTCAATGCTAAAGCTTCTGCAAAGGATCTTGAGGAGACATATCTCCCTGCTTTTGAAGCATGTGTAAAGGAAGCAGACGTAGAGGCTGTAATGGGCGCATACAATAGAACTAATGATGAGCCTTGCTGTGCAAATAAGCCTCTTATGGTTGATATCTTAAGAGGTAAATGGGGATTCCAGGGACATTTCGTTTCTGATTGCTGGGCAGTAAGAGACTTCCATGAGAATCACAAGGTTACAGGAACACCTGAAGAGTCAGTTAAACTTGCTCTTGATCTTGGATGTGACCTTAACTGTGGATGTACATACCAGAAACTTATGAATGCTTACAGAGCTGGACTTATTGACGAAGAGACTATCACAACATCTTGTGAGAGACTGTTCACAACAAGATTCCTTCTCGGAATGTTCGATAAGACAGAATATGATGAGATTCCTTATACTGTTGTTGAGTGCAAAGAGCACCTTGAAGCAGCACATAAGGCAGCAAAAGAGAGTATCGTTCTTCTTAAGAATGATGGCATACTTCCTCTTGATAAGAGCAAGATCAAAACAATCGGTGTAGTTGGACCTAATGCTGATTCAAGATCTTCACTTATCGGAAACTATCACGGCGTATCATCAAGATACATCACTGTTCTTGAGGGTATTCAGGATAAAGTCGGTGATGACGTGAGAGTTCTTTATTCAGAGGGAAGCCATTTGTGGCAGGCAAATGCCAGCGCACTTTCAGATCCCAACGGATCGGACAGAATCGCAGAGGCACAGGCAGTTGCTGATTATTCAGATGTAGTAGTTGTTGTAGTTGGTCTTGATGAGACACTTGAGGGCGAAGAGGGTGATACAGGTAACCAGTTCGCTTCGGGAGATAAGCTCAATCTTAATCTTCCCATGCCTCAGAGACAGCTTATCAGCTCAGTACTTGAGTGTGGCAAGCCTACAATCGTAATAAACATGTCAGGTAGTGCAATTAACCTTAAGAGAGCAGAAGATGACGCCAGCGCTGTTATTCAGGCATGGTATCCGGGAGCTCTCGGAGGAAAAGACGTTGCTGATATTCTTTTCGGTGATGTTTCTCCTTCAGGAAAACTTCCTGTTACATTCTACTATTCTTCAGAGGAGCTTCCTGATTTCAGGGATTACTCAATGAAGAACAGAACATACAGATATTTTGAGGGAACACCTCTTTATCCTTTCGGATACGGTCTTACATACGGTGACTGTGTTGTTAAGGATATGGGCGTTGAGCTTAAGAAGGCAGCTGACGGAAGCCTTGAAGGAGCTGAAGTTACAGTTACTGTTTCAAATAACGGTAAAGTTTCAACAGATGATGTTGTACAGCTCTACATCAAGGATAAGGAGTTCGAGCTTGCTATCCCTAATGCTTGTCTTTGCGGATACAAGAGAGTACATGTTGAAGCAGGCAGCGAGCAGAAGGTAACAATATCTGTTGATGCTAAGGCATTCACATCAGTTGATAATGATGGAAACAGAAAGATCTTCTCAAAGAAGTTCGATATCTTCGCAGGAACAATGCAGCCTGACAGCCGTTCTGAAGAGCTTACGGGACATAAGTGCGTTTCTAAGGAGATTACACTTTAATACAGATTTTTGTACATAAAATGTTTATTATACTAAACGCTTGTAAAAGTGTATAATAAAAGGGCAGTTCTTTATGGGAGCCGACTCGAAAATAAAAATTGGCAATTTTTATGAGCGGTTCACCTTAATATAAAGAAAAATGAAGGTATAGCGCTTAAGCGCAAAGAAAGGGGATTTCTATGATTAACATACCAGAGGTAAAAATCGGACTGGTTGCAGTCAGCCGTGACTGTTTCCCTGCATCTCTTGCAGTGAACAGAAGAAAAGCCGTAATGGAGGCTTACAAAAAGAACTTTAACGATAAGGACGTATATGAGTGTCCTATCTGTATCATCGAGAGCGAGATCGATATGGTAAATGCTCTTGAGGATATCAAGAAGGCAGGATGTAACGCACTTTGCGTATATCTTGGAAACTTCGGACCTGAAATTTCAGAGACACTTCTTGCTAAGCACTTTGATGGACCTATCATGTTCTGTGCAGCAGCAGAGGAGTCACAGAATGACCTTATCGATGGAAGAGGAGATGCTTACTGCGGAATGCTTAACGCAAGCTACAACCTCCACCTTCGTAATGTAAAGGCATATATTCCTGAGTATCCTGTTGGAACAGCAGAAGGATGCGCTAAGATGATCAACGAGTTCGTGCCTATTGCAAGAGCAATCGCAGGACTTCGTGATCTCAAGATCATCAGCTTTGGTCCCAGACCTATGAACTTCCTTGCTTGTAACGCACCTATTCAGCAGATCTACAACCTTGGTGCAGAGATCGAAGAGAACTCAGAGCTTGACCTCTTCGAGAGCTTCAACAAGCATGCAGGCGATAAGAGAATCCCTGATGTTGTTAAGGATATGGAGAAAGATCTCGGCGCAGGCAACAAGAAGCCTGAAATCCTTGAGAAGCTTGCTCAGTATGAGCTTACACTTCTTGACTGGGTTGAGGAGCACAGAGGCTACAAGAAGTATGTAGCTATCGCCGGAAAGTGCTGGCCTGCATTCCAGACACAGTTTGGTTTCGTTCCTTGCTACGTAAACTCAAGACTTACAGGACGTGGAATCCCTGTATCTTGTGAGGTAGATATCTATGGAGCAATCAGTGAGTTCATCGGAACTTGCGTAAGTAACGATTCAGTTACACTTCTTGATATCAACAACTCAGTTCCTGAGGATATGTACAACGAGAGCATCAAGGGCAAGTTCGATTACAAGCACACAGATACATTCATGGGCTTCCACTGCGGAAATACATGCACAGGCAAGCTTTCAAGCTGCGAGATGAAGTTCCAGAGAATTATGGCTAGAAACCTTCCTGAAGAAGTTACACAGGGAACTCTTGAAGGTGACATCATGCCCGGAAATATAACATTCTTCAGACTTCAGAGCACATCAGACAACCACCTTCGCACATACGTTGCAGAGGGAGAGGTTCTTCCTGTTGCTACTAAGTCATTTGGTGGTATCGGTGTATTCGCTATTCCTGAGATGGGCAGATTCTACAGACACGTACTTATCGAGGGTAACTTCCCTCACCACGGTGCTGTTGCATTCGGTCACTTCGGAAAGGCTCTTTATGAGGTATTCAAGTACATCGGAGCAGAGACAATCGGTTACAACCAGCCTGCATCTCTTCCTTATCCTACAGAGAATCCTTTTGCTTGATCTCATAAATGAGGAAATACTGATTTATAAGAATAAAGGTTGTCACACCAATTTGGTGTGGCAACCTTTTTACGTAAAACTATTAGCTGAAAAGAACGCTTTTTTACAATCAAAAATTGGTAGAGAAGGGTAACAATCTGCAGATAATATTATTATGAAAAGTAAAATTATAGCAGTTTTATCAGTTCACAGTTTCCCATGAGATTATCCCAGAAATTAGCGAGGGGAGTGTTCTTTACGTGCGATATAATGCTGCATCCGAGTGCACCGTGGCAGACAATGAGTATTGATTTACCTTCTTCGTGCATAGGATAAGCTATTTCATTGAGAAAAGAGAGGGTTCTTTCACTCAAATGTTCAAAGCTCTCAGCGCCACCGACAGAAACGTAGTTGACAGGATCAACAAATAAGTTATTTATAGGACATTCGGGATTGTTGAAATATCCGCATGTGCCTTCATATTCTCCGAAAGACATCTCCTTAAGGCGCTCGTCAACTACAATAGGGGTATCTGTGCCTTCAAGAAAGAGCTCAGCCGTCTTTTTTGCTCTGATAAGAGGCGAGCTGTAACAGATGTCAAACGTTATTTTTTTGTATTTTTCGCGTGCTTTACGGGCAACCGACAATCCTTCTTCGTTCAGAGGAATATCTACACTTCCCTGGAGTTTTTCCATTTTGTTCCAATCCGTCTTACCGTGTCGCATTATGTATATCATTTCAAAAAACCTCATATAATTTTAGTGGTAATATTATATCACAAATAAATGTTAACAAATTAATTTGATTTTTAACAGAAAGCCCGATATAATGCACTTATAGATGTAACACATAAATTAACAGTTGTATATGAAAACATATAGGAAAGGATATTAGTATGAAAAAGAGAATGGTAAGTTTTTTAGGGGTTATGACAGCAGTAGTATTGGCTACAGGATGTAGTGGAGCTACAGGTGCAGAAGGTGTTGACGATGGTGTTGAAGTAGAAGAGACAGGTTTTGAGGATCAGTCAACTGACGATAGTATTGTAGAAACAGAAGGTGTTTCAATGGATGGCGAGTCAGCAGAAACTGCTGCAGAATAATAGAATATAGAAAGTGTACATAATATGTGTATAACATAGAAACGCTCAATGACGATTGCCATTGAGCGTTCTTTGTATTTAGTTCAAAGTTTTCAAAAATTCTTTGATTTCTTTTGCGATTCGTTCGCCTTCATCACGGTATACATAGTGAGAGCAATCAAGTTGCACAAGTTTTCCGTTTGAGGAGGCATCGACAAGAGCTTGATGAGCTTCAAGCCATCCGGGGGTTGATTCGATGTTCTGTTTTGCAACGTACTGAATTGTAGGAGCGGTAGGAAGCGGATTATTGAGAATTTCGTGACAGGTATCTATATCATGATAAAACTCATTTATTTTAGTTTTATTAAGGATGCTTCGGTAGTCTATGGCTGCATGTATTTTTTCAAGCTCATCGTCAGTAGTGCCGGCCATAATTCTATAGATGCCTGATTTTGAGAGGAAATTCATGAGCGGCAGTTGAGTTTTTAAAATTTTTTTCATTTCTTTAGCGCCTTTTTCCAATGATTCATCTACACCGGGCACTGTTATATCCATTCCAACGATTCCCTCTACTTCTGCAGGGTATTTTTGAGCCCAGAGCGTGGCTTCAAGACCTGCGATTGAATGAGGACACAATACGAAGGGACCGTTTATACCTGCCTGTTTAAGGCCTTCTCTGTCTTCTTCAAGAATTGTATCAAATGTTCTTTCTCCTTCTACGGCATCACTGAAACCATATCCGAATCTTTCTAAGATAACCACCTTTGCATCAGTGCTTAAGTCTTGGCAAAGTGGTAAGAAATTGACATAAGGACTGGTATCGCCCCAACCCGACAAAAGTACAATAGTGTGGTCGCCTTCACCCTCAGTGTAGATGTGCATTTTGTGTCCGCCGACTGTTACATATTGGCCGGGAGGATTTTGCCAGAGAGCTGCCTCTTTTTTAAGCATGATCTGGTTATATGTAAAAGTACATGCTAAAACCAATAGCATCAGTATCAATATTCCCAATAAAATTTTTCCAATAACTTTAAATACTTTTTTCATAGTTCAAGACCCCTTTCCTTTTTTAAAATAATTCGTATCGGATATATAGCAGGCAAGCCACCTTGTTTCACCGATATATTTGTATTTACTGGCAATTTCTTCCGAAACATAATCTGTAAGTTTGTTGAAGTTTGGAATTGCTATAACGTTTTTATCCCCATAGTAACTAAAGTTTTTTTCATCATTGTAGTAGTTGATCTCGAGTGTGATGGTCTCGTCTTCACTGTTATAGCAGGCGTACTTCTTGCTGTCGTCAACAGCTTTGCACATAAGTGCTGTGTCCTTGTCATCTGCAATAAATACTGTATCTACGTCAAGTGTATCGAAGTAGTTTGTCATATCAACGATGTAGTCTTTGTCCATAAGATTGTCATTTGTAATCTTAAAGTTGCCGATGAGCATATATGAACATGCAATGAGGACAACGGTTATTATAGGCATGACCTGTTTGTTGTTATGAGTCACGATGTATCTGTTGAGCATGATTCCCATTCCGGTTAAAAGAATCGGCATTCCCACGAAAAGATATCTGTAAGGAATGAAATCATTGCCGGCGCGCATGTCTCCAACGATCAGGATCAGCATGTTAAAAAGAATTACCGAGAAGAAAACTACATAATGGTTATAGTTTGCAACTCCGCGTATCCATTTATAGATAACCATCAATGAGACTATAAATATAGTAATTACAAAGAGTGTCTTAAGAAGGTAGAAAAGTCCCATTTTTGAAAAGACAGGGACGACTTTTTTTACCATGATGCCAAATGCTTGGAATACGCCGACAAATACGTACTTTAAGTTATCCCAGAACTCTTCGCGTTTTACTAATTCGGTATCGGGGGAATGGCCCGTATATATCAGGTTATATGTAAACACTCCTATTGTGGCAAAAATGCCGGTCATCGCCCATACAGATATCAAGCGTTCATTAAAGGGATATCTTTTTTTCCATAAAGAGAAGAGATTGGCAAAAAAGATAGGAGCGACGCCGCAGACAATGGTATATATGCCTGTGGAAGCACATGTCACAAATAGCAGAGACAGGTATATGAATAAGAATGAAAATCTTTTACGCGTATTGAAAAAATCGGCGAACTCGCCGTCACCAAAGGCTAAAAGGCATAGCACAAGCATGATCGGAACAAGAGCCTTAATACTGTAATTTGCGTGAGCGAAAAACAGCATCTTGAAGTAATCAAGCCAGTCGTAGTTATACGGAGTTATGATGACGGCAAGTGTGAGAAATCTTATGCCGATCCGCACATGGAGCGCCATTAAGATGTTCCATATCGCGTAAATATATATGAAAACGATCAAAAGATCGGATAAGCCTACTGACAAGAACTCGTTGCCTGTGAGCGCATAGAACGGAACCGCAAACAGGAGAGTAGAGTCAAATTCCATGCTGGTCGTCGCAACCCAGTTGGGAAGGAGGAGACTTCCTTTATTTACAATCTCTCTGAGGTGGTAGACAACTGTTGCAAAGTCAGGATCAAGCGAAAGGCGAAGATCTGAAAGGTTAAAGTAGAAGATGCCTGAAAGATTAACCGTAAAAAGTATCATTGCGGCTATTTCCCATAAGCGCATGTTCTTTATTCTTTTATATATAGTCCTAAAATAATTCCCCAAGTAATTCATTTATATCTCTCTTTAAACACACTACATGCTACTATTAACATAGTACTATAAATATAGTACGATTGTAGTACTACGATAGTCATAGTAACACGCATATTTTTTTATGTCAACAAAAAATCGAAAAAACTTTTTTGCGTATCAGAACTGTTCTGATACCGATAGTTTCAGTTTAGATGTTAATATTGTGTAAATATGCCAATTCTCCATTGACCTACGTAAACGTTTACTAATATAATTAGAACGTTGAATGTGAGATTAAATGCGATAAAAAATGGGAGCGAGGTATTATAATGAAAAAAGTTTCGAAGATTTTTACATCACTGGGGGCTGCAACGCTGTCAGCAACGTTATTCTTTACTCCTATTGCCGGTGTTAGTGCGAGTGCACGTGCGGTAGGGCCCGAATTGGCTACAGGAATCGATGTTTCCAAGTTCCAGGGCGGAATCAATTGGCAACAGGTTAAGGCAGCAGGTATCAGATTTGCTATGATACGTGTAGGTACAATGAAAAAGGGACTGGATGAACAGTTCGTCAACAATATTAATGGCGCAAATGCAGCAGGCATCAGAACAGGTATTTATATCTATTCTTATGCAACAACTCCGGAGGCAGCAGCTACGGAGGCTAATCAGGTTCTTGCGTGGATTGCACCTTATGCGGTAACATTTCCGGTTGCGATTGATATAGAAGATAACGTTCAGAAAGGTCTTAATGCTGCACAGCTTCAGGCTATTGCAGATACATTCTGCAATATTCTCAGTGGCGCAGGATATGAGACATTGGTATATGCAAACAGAAACTGGTTCATGCAGAGGATGCCTTCAGTATCTGCACCCAAGTGGGTTGCACAGTACGATGTGGCTTGTGATTATCCGGGTGATTACGTAATGTGGCAGTCAAGCAGCCATGCAACTTATCCCGGAATTCCCGGAAGAGTAGACGTTGACCACCTTTATTCTGATTATTTCTCAAGAATTATTCAGGAAGGTTTCAACAGCTGGGGTGGACATACATACTACTATCACAACTTCCGTAAGCAGTTTGGATGGATTAATCTTAACGGCGCAAAGTACCATGCAGATCCTAACGGATGTATTCAGACAGGATGGTTCCAGGATGAGAGCGGAACATATTTCCTCGATCCTACAGCAGGTGGTCTTGCTAAGACAGGATTTGCCGATATCGAAGGCAAGCGTTATTACTTTGATGAGGCAGCTGTAAAGAGAACTGGACTTCTTAATCTCGGAGGAACTGTTTACTATGCAAATCCTGAAGGCGTTTGCCAGAAAGGTCTTGTACCTCTCGAGGATGGTGTTCACTACTTCGATGAAGAGTATAAGATGCACACAGGTCTCACACAGGTTGGCGATAAGCTCTATCTGTTCAATCCTCAGGGTGTAATGCAGACCGGTATGGTTGCACTTGAGACAGGAAAGTATATGTTCGGTTCAGACGGTGCGGCTATTAAGGGCTGGTATTCTAACGAACAGGGACAAAAGTTCTTCTTTAACCAGGATCATGTTGCGGTTACAGGAGTTCAGAACATTGAAAAGGCTAATTACCTCTTTAATCCAGACGGTGTTATGCAGACAGGCTGGTCCGGAGAAATCGCTACAGGCAGATATTACTTCGGTCCTGACGGAAAGATGGTTACAGGATGGAGTGATATTGAAGGACAGAGATATTACTTCGGAGCAGATGGTAAGATGGTTGTAGGAATGGTTACACTTCCTGACGGAGTATACTATCTTGAGCCTAAGGATGGACACAGAACAATCGGATGGGTTCAGCAGCCTGACGGATGGCGTTATTTCGACGGCAACACAGGAAAGATGCTTGTAAAGACTACTGCAGTGCTTGAGAATGTATCTTGCACATTTGATAAGAATGGTCTTCTTGTAGATCCTGCAGGTTGGACACCCGGAACACCACTTCCGGCTCCCGCACCTGACGCAAGTGCGGCAGCAGCATCAGCAGGCGCTTCTACAGCAGCTTCAACAGGGGCTTCAAAACAGGCAGCTCCGGCAGCCAATTAATATAATAATGAGGGGATGGACGCTCAGTGCATAGCGCGGAGCGTCCAAAAATGTTTATAAATGGAGGGAAACATAAGATGAACATCGAAGAAGCAAAAGAGAAACTACAGAAGTATGGACAGGAGCATGTGCTTAAGTACTATTCCGAACTTAGCGATTCTGAGAAGCAGGAACTTCTCGCGCAGGTTGAGGACACGGATTTTGCAGTACTTGCTAATTGCAAGAACCTCGGACATGCTGATGAAAGAGGAGAGTTTGCACCTTTAGCGGCTCTTCAGGTTTCAGAGATTGAGAAGAGGAAAGACGAGTTTACAAAGCTTGGCGTTGAGACAATCAAGGCAGGCAAAGTAGCTGCGGTTCTTCTCGCAGGTGGAATGGGAACAAGACTTGGTTCCGACAATCCGAAAGGAATGTATGACATCGGTATAACCAAGCCCGTTTATATTTTCCAGAGAATAATCGAGAATCTACTTGATACGGTTAAACAGGCAGACGGCACATATATCCGTCTTTTCATCATGACTAGTGAAAAGAACAATGATGCTACCATTAATTTCCTTAAAGAGAAAAACTTCTTCGGTTATCCTGAAGATAAGATCACATTCTTTAAGCAGGAAATGGCACCGGCTTCAGACTATGATGGAAAGGTATACATGGAGAGCAAGTCAAGAATATCAACTTCTCCCAATGGTAATGCCGGCTGGTATTCATCACTTCTTAAAGCAGGACTTCGTGATGTTATCGTAAAAGAGGGCATCGAGTGGATAGACATTTTTGCAGTGGATAATGTTCTTCAGAGAATTGCAGATCCTTGCTTTGTAGGAGCTACAGTTGCAGCAAAGGTTTCTTGCGGAGCCAAGGTTGTAAGAAAGAACGCTCCCGATGAGAAGGTAGGCGTTATGTGTCTTGAAGACGGCAAGCCTTCAATCGTAGAGTATTACGAGCTCTCTCAGGAGATGATGGATGCTAAGGACGAGAACGGTGATCCTGCATACAACTACGGAGTTATTCTCAACTACATGTTCAATGAGAAGGCTCTTTATGAAATCGCTCAGAAGGAACTTCCTCTTCACGTTGTAGAGAAGAAGATCCCTTACATAGATGAGAATGCAAATCTTGTTAAGCCTGAGACTCCAAACGGATGCAAGTTTGAGCAGCTCGTTCTTGATATGATCCATATGCTTGATACATGCCTTCCTTATGAGGTAGTAAGAGAGCACGAGTTTGCACCTATCAAGAATAAGACAGGTGTTGATTCTGTTGAGTCAGCAAGAGAGCTTTGCAAGAAGAACGGAATTGAACTATAAGAAATTTGACTGAAAGAAGGTAAGACATGACTATATTAGTAACAGGAGGAGCCGGATACATTGGCTCACATACTGTTGTTGAACTTCAGAATGCCGGTTATGACGTTGTTGTAATGGACAACCTTGTTAATGCAAGCAAGAAGGTAATCGGAAGACTTGAAGCAATCACAGGCAAAAAAGTACCTTTCTATGAGACTGATATTAGAGACCGTGAAGGTTTGGAAGAGATCTTCACAAAAGAGAAAATTGACGGAGTTATCCATTTTGCCGGATTGAAGGCAGTTGGAGAATCTGTTGAGAAACCTTGGGAATACTATGAGAACAATATCTCAGGAACACTCACTCTTGTTGATGTTATGAGAAAGCATAATTGCAAGAATATTATCTTTTCATCATCAGCAACTGTATACGGCGATCCTGCATTTGTTCCGATAACCGAGGAATGTCCAAAGGGAACATGTACAAATCCTTACGGATGGACCAAATCAATGCTTGAACAGGTACTTTCCGATATCTATAAGGCTGACAACGAGTGGAACGTGGTTCTTCTTCGTTACTTCAACCCTATCGGAGCTCACAAGAGCGGAACAATCGGAGAGAACCCTAACGGAATTCCCAACAACCTCATGCCTTATATAACACAGGTTGCTGTAGGAAAACTCCCTCAGCTCAATGTATTCGGTAATGATTATGATACGCCTGACGGAACCGGTGTGCGCGATTACATCCACGTTGTGGATCTTGCACTCGGACATGTCAAAGCGCTCAAGAAGTTTGAGTCAGGAAGCGGACTTAATATCTACAATCTCGGAACGGGAGCAGGATACAGCGTTCTTGATATAGTTAAGAACTTTGAAGAGGCAACAGGAATTAAGATTCCGTATGAGATTAAGCCAAGACGCGCAGGAGATATTGCTACATGTTATTCTAATGCGGATAAAGCGGCAAAAGAACTTGGCTGGCATGCACAGTATGGAATAAAAGAGATGTGCGCTGATTCATGGAAGTGGCAGAGTCAGAATCCTAACGGATATGATGAATAATTAAGATGAATTGAATTTATGCTGGTCGTATGCTCTATTAAAGAACATGCGACCGGTTTTTACTATCGGAATAACAGGAGATAAGATGTTTAGACTTTGGGTTAGATTGGTGGAGGATAACCACCTTATAAAAGATATGGTAGTTTGTGATGAAACACTAGATTCAAGAACACATAAAGTAATGAATGCCATTGAGAAGGCATGCTATGAGATGGACCTTTCCAAGCCAATCTGGCTTGATAATATAGTTAAAGATTTTCAGATTCATGCAAAGTGTCGATTCTATAAAGATTCGTTTATTGATCAGGTTGATTTTGATTATATGGAGATACAAGTTATCGAAGAAGACTATTAAAAATATACGTTATTTTTTTATAATAAAATAAACACAATTTCGACACATAATGAAACTATACTTATTTTAACAAAGAGAAAATTGAAAAAGGAAGAAGGTAGATACTATGTATGATGATGTAACCAAAGATCAGAATGGTGTAAATCCGTCTAACTCATACAACAGTTATAACTACACGAATTACAATTATTCCGATGACAAAACATACAACGGAGATTTGACAGGACAGGGCGCATATGGATACGGGAATGGTGGTAATAATTACGGTTCCTATCAGTATTCAAATGCGGGAAGTACAATGGGGAATGCTATGGGTAATATTCAAAGGCCTGTTAGTAAGAAGGGCCTAAAAGTTTTAGTTTCAGTTTTAGTGGCACTTGTGCTTGTTGGTGGAGTAGGCACAGGAGGATATTTTTTGTTCCACACATATGGTAAAAATATTCCGCTTTTAACATCACGTAAGGATGCAGCGGAAGATGATAAGGGCGCGTCGGCGGATAATATCGCAACGACGACAGTATCAAGCGAGGCGAAAGCTACTGTAACAGACGTTACCGGAGTTGTTCAGGAAGTTATGCCTTCAATGGTAATCATTCATAATAATCGAACATCTGAACCCGACTTTTTCGGATATACTTCGGAAGAGTTGATCTCAGGAAGTGGAATTATTGTAGGTAAGAACGATTCAGAGCTTTTGATAGCAACAAACTATCATGTTATTGATGGTGAAGGCAAGATAGAAGTTATCTTTTCCGACGGATCGACTGATGAGGAAGCGGCTAAAAAAGCTGTTCCTGCGGACTTAAAGGGCCCCGATCCCGATATGGATCTTGCGGTAATTGCTGTATCTCTTAAGGATATTCCTGCTGACACGGCATCAAAGATAAAAGTTGCAACTCTTGGAGACAGCAACTCGCTTACACTTGGTGAGCCCGCTATTGCAATCGGTAATGCTCTTGGATATGGACAGTCTGTTTCTACCGGTGTTATTTCTGCTATTAACAGAAAGTTCGAAGTAGCAAAGGGCGTATACAAGGTATATATTCAGACAGATGCTGCGATTAACCCCGGAAACTCAGGTGGTGCACTTCTTAATATCAAAGGTGAAGTAATTGGTATTAACTCTATCAAGATCGGTCAGGCAGCAGTTGAAGGTATGGGATATGCTATTCCTATCTCAGCAGCAAAGCCTAAGATTGAAGAGCTTATGAACCAGGAGACCAAGAAGAAAGTTAGCGAAGAAGATCAGGGTGCTCTTGGAATCACAGGTTTCAGCGTTTCTACCGAAGATACACAGAAGTACGGAATACCTCAGGGCGTATATGTTATTGAGCCCATACCCGGAGGCGGAGCAGAAAAAGCAGGAATCAACAAGGGCGATGTCATTGTTAAGTTTGACGGAGTCGATATCGGTTCTATGGATGATCTTCAGTCAAGACTTAAATATTATGCGGTTGGTTCTAAGGTAAAGGTAACTGTGCTCAGACCTGAAGGAAATGATTATAAATCAATGGAAGTTGAAGTAGAGCTGTCGAAGCTTAACGGTGGTTCATCCGGCGGACGCGGTTCAGAGTCCGAGAAAGCTCCTGAGAATGAGGATGAAAGCGCAAGCGGCTGATAAATTATAATAACTTATGAATTAAAATAGGCTGTTCAAAATGAAATCATTTTGAACAGCCTTATATTTTTGATTCAGACTATTAAACTATAGTTGCCTGCTCTTTATTGAATACAGGAATCTGAGGGTGAATTCCTTCGCCTCTGATCTCGATAAGAGGTGAAGATTTACCTTCAATATAGTCTCTTGTTATCGTTACGCGTCCTATGTTGTCATCTTTTGGAATCTCATACATGATATCAAGCATGAAATCTTCGATGATGGCCCTGAGTGCACGCGCTCCGGTTTCTTTTTCCAACGCTTTCTCTGCAATTGCCTCGAGAGCGCTGTCATCAAATCTAAGATCAACTTCGTCCAGAGCAAGGAGCTTCTGGTACTGCTTAAGAATAGCATTTTTGGGCTCTTGGAGAATCTGTATGAGCATCTCCTTAGTGAGCGCCTGCAATGTGCAGATAATTGGAAGTCTTCCCAAAAATTCAGGGATCATTCCGAATTTCTTAAGATCCTCAACGGTAACATTAGAGAGAACGTTGGGATCGTCTGCGTATTTATCCTTAAGATCGGCGTCAAAACCGATTGAAGTCTGTTTATTGAGCCTCTGAGTAATGATATCTTCAAGATCCGGGAAAGCACCACCACAGATAAACAGAATGTTTCTTGTGTTTACTGTGGCAAGAGGAACCATGGCGTTTTTGCTTCCTGCTCCGACGGGAACTTCTACGTTTGATCCTTCAAGGAGCTTGAGCATTCCCTGCTGTACGGATTCTCCGCTTACGTCTCTTGCTGTGGTGTTTTTCTTTTTAGCGATCTTATCTATCTCATCGATAAAGATAATGCCGTGTTCAGTCTTTTCTACATCATTGCCTGCTGCGGCAAGAAGTTTACTTACAACGCTTTCGATGTCGTCACCGATGTAGCCTGCTTCTGTAAGTGATGTTGCGTCTGCGATGGCAAGCGGAACATCAAGAAGCTTTGCAAGGGTCTTAACGAGGTAGGTTTTACCGCTACCTGTCGGACCAAGGAGGAGAATGTTTGATTTTTCAATCTCGATCTCATCCATTGTGTCTGTGGCAACACGCTTGTAGTGGTTGTAGACTGCAACAGACATAACTTTTTTTGCCTTATCCTGTCCGATTATGAATTCATCAAGTTTAGCCTTGATCTTGTGAGGAGCAGGAATATTTCTGATATCTATAACGGGCTTAGATTTTGCTTCGCTCTTTTTCTTGATCTTCTGTGAGTTAGGGATGCCGCCCATATTAAAGTCACCGGGCATATCGCCTATGTTGAAAAATCCTACATTTGGGAATGTACCCATGTTCTTATTGAGTTCATTCATAAGATTAGGGTTGTTCAGAAGATTCTGATAATCAAACTGTGTGACTGTATCCATTGTTTTGTGCATACAGTCTTCGCAGATGCAGATGTTGTTGGGAAGGTGGAACATTTTGCCCGCCTTGCTCTCAGGCCTTCTGCATACGAAGCACACATCTTCAAATTCGGACTTGTCGTTATTATCGTCTTTGTCGTTGTTTGAAGTGTTATCGTTTGTGGTTTCTGTGTCTTTATTATTTAGTTCATCATCTTTAACTTCTCTGAAATCGAAGTTATCGTCTCTGTTATCTTCCATAATTTCTCCATGTGGAAAAGAGGTTATTCAAAAGTTACGAAAGTACCTGCTTTTCCTTTGAGCGCATCAGCAACAGATGCAAGAGAGGTGATAAGAACCGAACCGTCGTGGTTTGACTCCAAGAACTCAATTGCTGCGTTGATCTTGGGAAGCATATCAACTTCGCCAAATTCGCCTGCTTCGATGTACTCTTTTGCGTCTTTAATGTTCATTTTAAGGATGGGTTCCTGATCATCCTTGCCAAAATTCTTATATACGTAAGGAACCGATGTAAGAATGATAAGTCTGTCTGACTTAAGATCTGCTGCGAGCTTTCCTGCAATGGCATCTTTCTCGATTACCGCAGAAGCACCTTTAAGTACGTGACCCTGCTCGATTACAGGGATTCCGCCACCGCCGCATGCGATAACGATCTGACCTGCATCTACAAGAGTTTTGATTGCATCAATCTCAACAATATCGATAGGATTGGGAGCTGCAACGATTCTTCTGTAGCCTTTTCCCTCATCCTCTTTTACAAAGTTACCTTTTTTTACTTCTGTATCGGCATCTTCCTTGGACATGTAACGTCCGATTGCCTTGGTGGGAGCATAGAAAGCCTCGTCATAAGGATCTACGGTAACCTGTGTAAGGATAGTGCTGACAGGTTTTGAAATTCCTCTGCTTGTGAGCTCTGTCTTGAGAGAGTTCTGAATATCATAGCCTACATAGCCCTGACTCATTGCGTTACATACGCACATGGGAGCGGATGTGTAATCTATATACATTCTGTGAAGCTCAGTCATTGCTTTGTGGATCATGCTGACCTGAGGTCCGTTACTGTGAGTTATAACAAGCTGATAGCCTGCTTCTATAAGGTCGGCGAGTGCTTTTGCCGTAAGCTTTGTGGCATTTCTTTGTTCATGTGTAGTAACACCCAGTGCTTCATGACCGAGAGAAACTACGGCTTTGATGTTTTCCATGTTGTCCTCATTTCTGCACGTGCATCGTGCTTAATAAGATAATAATTTATTCTACAATAATTATGGCTGTTTTTCTAGTCACGGTGGAGTCTGGCATATACGTTTGGATCAAGATCCGGATTGACTTTGGTAAGCCTTCTGTCATAGGTCATTAGACCGTTTACTTCTTCTTCGACATCGCTGACCTGCGTATATACTGCTCCTGAAAGCCCCTTTGAAATAAGGGGAATAATATTTGCGTTTATCACGTTGTAGTAAGCAACGCCCAGAGCTTCGAGTGTGTCATATTTCTTGTAGCCAAAAACTCTGTCAACGCTGGAGTGACCGTCAATGTGGCAAGTAAATCCGCCGTATTCGGAGATTACAAAAGCCCTGTTCTTTGGATCTTTTTCAACAGCGAGTGGTCTGAAGTAGTTGTGCACGCTTCTAAAATCGCCGCTTCCTTCGTCGAACCAGCCGCTTGCCTGATCGATAGGTCTTGTCTTATCGAGTTCTTTTGCCATTACTGTGGCGCCTGCGGCATTAAATTGTCCCCAGCCTTCGTTAAACAGAACCCATGTGCCAATTGAAGGTACGCTGTAGAGGTATCTTATTGTGTTCTGCATCTCGTTAAGCCATTCTCGCCTTCCGTCTGCGGAATGTCTTGAGAAAGTCTTGTAATATGCGGGACCATCCGACATTCTTCCGAATACTTTAGGGAAAAGAGTCGGGAGATAAGATACCATGGGCTTTGCATATGATGAACCGCCGCTTACCATGTCCTGCCATACTATCATTCCGAGTCTGTCGCAGTGGTAGTACCAACGTGCTGCCTCGATCTTTACGTGCTTTCTCATCATATTGAAATGAAGTCTTTTCATCTCCATGATGTCGAATATAAGCGCCTCGTCAGATGGAGCGGTGTAAAGACCGTCCGGCCAGTAGCCCTGATCAAGTACTCCCATCAGGAAGTAGGGCTTGTGGTTCAGATAGAAGCGCATTGTGCCCGCATTGTCTTTTTCAATGGTAAAAGATCTCATGGCAAAGTAGGATTCTACGCTGTCTTCGCCTGCCTCGATAAGAAGCTTATACAGGAACGGATCTTCAGGGCTCCAAAGGTGTGCATCTTCGATCTCGAAAGTGAATCTGCATCCCGCAGGAGAGAATTCTTTTGCGTCAGCTTCGTTAGAAGGAAATGTGTCTGATGAAAAGAGCTTTTCCTTTTCGAAGTTAACGTGATCGTTTGATTTCTCAGGAGTTATCGTTTCAAGTTCCGGTATTCTGACATTTACGTCGCAAGGCCTGTTTGTTGATACTTCAACAGTTACGTGCTTAAGATCCTGCGAAGGAGTTACGATAAGTTCCCTTATATAGGTCTCGGGAACTTCCTCGATCCACACGGTCTGCCAGATTCCGCTCTGTGCGGTGTAGTACATGCCACCTCTTCTGAGGGTCTGCTTGCCTCTGCTGTGGTATGAACTGTCGCTTGTGTCCCTTACCTTGACGTGCAAAAGAGTATCAATCGCGCTCTTGTCATTGTGTGTGAACTTCAGATGATCCGTTATGTCCAGAGTAAAAGGAAGATATCCGCCACCGTGAGAGCCGACAAACTGGGAGTTTACGTACACTTCGGCAAACTGATCGACTGCTCCGAAATGAAGGAGGAATCTTGAGTTTTTATATTTTCTTTTAAGTGGTGGAAGGACCTTTTTGTACCAGAGAACTTGGTCCGGAAGAAGTCTCTTTTCAACACCTGATAAAAAGCTTTCGGGTGAAAAAGGTACGAGAATCTCGCCGTCTGTGTCCGCGGGGAGCACGTTTGCCGAGATATCCTGAACTATTCTGTATTCCCATGTACCGTTCAAATTTATAAAGCCGTCTCTTACAAAGCGCGGCCTTGGATATTCGGGGAGAACATTGTCTTTATCAAGGTTCTCGCCCCATACTGTATAAAGTCTGTTAAGCACATCGTCCTCGTGAGGTTTGTCGATTGCTTTTATTGCATCAATTAAGTCCATTTTCAACCTTCCCTGTATTTACGGCAGCGATCAGATTTTGGTAGAACGCTGTCAATGTTGCATATCTATAGACAGAAATCCACAAAAGTGGGATGAACATAGTCAAGCATCCGAAAACAATAAGCGGAATGAAGCTTATGTGCAGACAAAAGAGCTTAAACCTGTTCCCTTGCATCAGAGATTTGCTGTACACAAGGAGCTCTTTTGCCGATCTGTCAGGATAATCATGTAATAAATAAAAAGCTTGCGAATATGTGAGTGACACGTAGATATTTACTATAAGTCCGAGAGCGAACACAACA
This sequence comes from Butyrivibrio sp., assembly GCA_017620235.1. Classification (GTDB taxonomy): domain Bacteria; phylum Bacillota; class Clostridia; order Lachnospirales; family Lachnospiraceae; genus Butyrivibrio. The sequence goes on from JAFZQT010000082.1 coordinate 36,822, forward strand.
TAGAATGAAATGCGCACGGTCATTGGCGATGCCGGTGTCAGTATAAACAAAATGATTGAAGCGGGAAGACTTGTGAAGAAGTCTGCCAGTACAAAGACTGACTGGATCTTGACCGCTTTATCCGGGTGCTGCTTTAGTCCGAAGAAAATGTCGTTTGACGAAACTGTCTGTGAATAGATCAGATTCATGTACAGATAAGCTTTTCCTGAGACCAGAACGCCCAATAATATGCTGACTATAAGGATGATAATTTCATTTATCGCAAATATAACAAGGCTACCCGAGTCTGAAATAGTCAAAATGCTCGAGATAGCCATTCTAAGAACGAAAATTATAATATTGGCGAGTATTAAAATACCGTATTTATCAAGTGATCTTTCTTTGGCGATTGCCTTTAATTCTGCTGCTGTCTTAAGATTAGTCATTAAAAATAGCTCCCAACTTAACCCGTAAGGTCAATATTTGCACCAACAAGTCCCTGGCGGTGCAGTGCTTTTCTTTCTTTTTGATAAGGATTGTCTTCGTTTTCGTAGCGGATCTTCGTGGTTGTTTCTCCTCCGCAGACATAGGTTCTGCCACACTCGGGGCATACAGCTGTCTTTATCGAAACAGATGCCTGAAGAACTTTGCCGTTGTTCATGGCGGCGTCCTTGTAGGCGTTACTTACGTGTTCAGCCTCGTGACCGCGCACTCTTGCAGGAGCGGACTGCGGACTTATGTGCTGAGCGCTCTTAAAAGAAACCATCTCATCCGAACCGTCCTGATATTTGCGGTTCTTGCAGGTTTCACACTCTGCGGGAGATGATACTCTGCCCGGTGCCTTTTCGGTTGAGGCATTGGGATTCAATATGGGTTTGTTTCCGGCTACAGCACTTGTGCCGATAGCGGCGGCTGATCTGTATGGCGCATATCCGCTGCCTATCGCACCGATAATACTCATAACTTCTAAATTACCTCGATTTCAGTTCATTTAACATATCATCAAAACTGATCCCGTTCAGCTGCTCAGACATTATGTTTAGCTGCTGACGTTGCTCAGGATTGGTTAGTACTGAATGGATGCTGGTCACCATTACCGTGTATCCGAGAACTACTCCGACAGTTCCGAGAACAATTGCTTTTTTTGCCTGCGGAAGAAATGTCTTCATGGTTCCCTTTGACAAAAGAGCAAGAACGACTGCGACGCCTCCAATAATAATACCTGTGTAAAAAATAATGCAGAGCGGGATTGAGAACATTCCCAAAACTCCTGCAAATCTGGCAAGCGCTACGTGGCTGTCCAGTTCGTTATGCATCTTGTTGTAGTTGTAATTGTTGTAATAGTATTTCTCTTCGTCGTTTTCTGGCATTTATACTATGAAGAACTCCTTTTCAAATTTGAGGTTAATTACTTAAATTTTAGTATAAAACCCCGTATTTTACAATGCTTTGACATTTTAAGGACTCTTGAAATACGCCCGCAAGGCTTGGTATAATATGGGAGTGCGCGGTTTATGAAAAAATAATCAAAAATTATTCTTTTTATCATAATTTCAGCGCGCAAAGCATATATATACTGCGAGGTAGGTATGGATATAGTAGTAAAGATAAAAGAAGAGCTTAATGTTGAAAAGTGGCAGGTAGAAGCCGCTATTAAGCTTATTGATGAAGGAAATACCATTCCCTTTATCTCACGTTACAGAAAGGAAGTAACAGGCTCATTAAATGACGAGCAGCTTCGTAACCTTGATGAGAGACTTAAGTATTTAAGAGGACTTGAGGAGAGAAGAGAGCAGGTTCTTGCTTCTATCGAAGAACAGGGCAAGATGACAGATGAGCTCAAGGCTAAGATCATCGCGGCAGAGACAATGGTTGCGATCGAAGACCTCTATCTTCCTTATCGTCCAAAGAGAAAGACAAGGGCAAGTGTTGCCAGAGAAAAAGGGCTTGAAGGATTATCCGAGATCATTCTCGCGCAGGAGATTACAGGCTCTTTGGAAGAAGCGGCTAAGAGTTTCGTTGACGCCGAGAAAGGTGTAAACGACGAGAGTGAAGCCATCCGCGGAGCAATGGATATCATCGCTGAGGATATTTCAGACAATGCCGACTATCGTACGTATATTAGAGAATCTACAATGGAAAATGGTATTCTTGTCGGAAGAGCAAAGGATGAGAAGGCTCAGAGTGTTTATGAGATGTATTACAACTACGATGAGCCGGTGAAAAAAGTTCTCGGACACAGAGTACTTGCTCTTAACAGAGGTGAGGCTGAGAAGTTCCTTGTTGTTAAGATACAGGCTCCCGAGGAAGACATCCTCAGATACTTGAATACCAAGATTATTAAAAAAGATAACCCTGTGACCACTCCGGTCATCGAAGAGATCACAAGGGATGCATATGAGAGACTTATAGCTCCCGCAATCGAGAGAGACATCAGAAACGAGCTTACAGAGAACGCTGAAGATGGCGCTATTTCCGTATTTGGAAAGAATCTGACGCAGCTCCTTATGGCACCTCCTATCGTTGGAAAGACGGTTCTCGGATGGGATCCCGCTTTCAGAACAGGATGTAAGCTTGCTATTGTTGATGCAACGGGAAAAGTTCTCGATACAAAGGTTATTTATCCCACAGCACCTCAGAATAAAGTTGAGGAAGCCAAGGCAGATCTTAAGAAACTTATAGATAAATACAATGTTGACCTCATTTCCGTAGGAAACGGAACGGCGTCAAGAGAGTCCGAACAGGTCATCGTTGAACTTATAAAAGAACTTGATAGACCGGTTCAGTACGTAATCGTAAATGAAGCCGGAGCATCAGTTTATTCTGCAAGTAAACTTGCAACTGAGGAGTTCCCACAATTCGATGTTGGTCAAAGAAGCGCTGCCTCCATAGCACGACGACTTCAAGATCCACTTGCAGAATTGGTTAAGATCGATCCCAAGTCAATTGGTGTCGGTCAGTATCAGCACGATATGAATCAGAAAAAACTTGGCGAGACACTTGAGGGTGTTGTTGAGGATTGTGTTAATAAAGTCGGTGTAGATCTTAATACGGCATCGGCACCGCTTCTTCAGTATATTTCGGGTATTTCCAAGGCTATTGCCAAGAATATCGTAGATTATAGGGAAGAAAACGGTAAGTTCAAGAGCAGGGCAGAACTTCTTAATGTACCTAAGCTCGGACCAAAGGCATATGAGCAGTGCGCCGGATTCCTCAGAATAGCTGACGGAGAGAATCCTCTTGATGCTACAAGCGTGCATCCTGAGTCATATGATGCGACTCTTAAGCTTATGGACAAGCTTGGAATTACATTTGATGATGTTCGCACGGCTCAGAAGAATGCTGCAAAGGCAGTTCTTGAAAAGCCCGCTGCACGTTCTGAGAGTAAGCCTGCACCTAAGAAAAAGCCCAAGCAGGTTGTGATAAGAAATACAAATACCGCTATGGGAGCGGCTCTTGCAGCAGCACTTGCAGGAAGTAACCTGGCTGTTGTGGATGAAAATGCTAAGGGCGGAAACGCTTCTGCAAAAGCGGAAAGTGAAGCAGGAAACAAAACAGCATCGTTTTCCGGTAGCGCAGCAGGTTCTCTTTCACACAAGATCACTGAAAGTGAGAAAAAGAAGTTGTCCGAGGAGCTTGGTGTCGGAGAGATTACTCTTACAGACATTCTCAGCGAGCTTGAGAAGCCTTCAAGAGATCCTCGTGAGAGCATGCCCGCACCAATTCTTAGAAGCGACGTTCTTGATATGAATGACCTTAAGCCCGGAATGGTTCTTAAGGGAACAGTCAGAAACGTAATTGACTTTGGTTGTTTCGTAGATATCGGAGTTCATCAGGATGGACTTGTTCATATTTCACATATCACAGACAGATTCATCAAGCATCCGCTTGAAGCTGTGAGCGTAGGAGATATTGTAGACGTACAGGTTCTTGATGTCGAAGTTGATAAGAAGAGAATCTCTCTTTCGATGAAGCTTCGTGATCCCGCTCAGGTTGCGGCAGAGGCTGCGGAAAATGCGGCAAAGAGACCCGCACAGGAAGCTGCAAAAGCTGCTGAAAGAAAGGCAAGAGACGAAGAAGCTAAAAAAGCTGCTAAAGCGGCAGCTCCTGCAAGAAAGTCTGTAGTTAAGAGAACAACTGTTAAAAAGGCAGAGACTTCGACAAACGCTAATAAGAGTGCAAGCGGCACAACGGCTACAGTTGCAAAAAAGGCTACAACAAGCGCGACATCCGATGCCGGAGCAGCTCCCGTTAAGAAGTTCAAGAAAAAAGGAATTGTTATTTTTAAAGGTAATGCAAACGATTAATTAGTTAAATCCCGACCGATTCAGGTCGGGATTTTTTTGCGTTAATCTTCCCAAACGGGTGTAGGCTGCTTCTTTGATTTGATACCGTAGATAAATAATGCGATGAGTACTACTGTGATCACTACGCAGGCAAATACTGTTCCCTCTACGCCAAAGCCTACGTTGTAAGCAAAGCTGTCTCTTGCGGATGCAGCGTCAAGCTTGAAGATCGTGAAGGGAGAAACATTTCCGCTGTTGGGGAGACCGAACAGTATTGCCTGTGAAAAGTTCCATCCTGTATGAGCCATGCAAGGCATCCAAAAGCTGTCGCAGTAGTGAACCATAAGCGCAAATAAAAGGCCTACTAGAACAATGTTTGCGAAGGAAAGAACGGTGATGCCCGGGTTATTTAAATGAAGCATACCAAAAAGTAAAGAAGGTGCAACTATAGCAACTGCAGGAGATTTGCAGGTTTTTCTGAAGCGCTGGTACATGAAACCTCTGCAAACTAGTTCTTCTGAGGATGACTGTATAAATACAGCAATGAAGATCATCAATGAAGCGCCTATCATCTTAACAATACCCATCTGATTGAAATAAAGGTGAACATCCTTATTGAGTACTGCGGCAAGGACACATGCGGCGTTCATTGCGACACCGACAATAAGCCCGATAAGCGCATTCTTAAAGTTATTACCTTTGACTTTTTTGCCAATTGCGCGAAGGACCGGTCTGTCAGGTTTTACAAGGAAGGAAAAAATAATAACCAGAAGTGAATATATTAGTGTGCTTGCGTATCCTATAAAAGTAATCAAAAAAGCATTATCTGCCGGAAGTAATGTAATAGCAAGGCTATAAATAATGCCCTGAACGATAAAAAATCCAATAATGATCACAAATTCTAATAGCGGAATAAAAGGTAAATTCCAAAATGTCTTCTTTTCTTTAATATTCTTCTCCATAAAGTATCCCTTTCGTTTTAATAAAAACATATTTGCTGTGAAAATACTACGACTAACATACTACGACAGTAGTGGCATACATAATATACCACGTCAGTCGGAGTATGTCAAACTCTTTTAAATGCACAATATGGATGTTTTACACATTTAGAAGGAGAAATCGTATAACAATATTTAATGAGATAACAGCAAAAAATGGCGTGATAAGAAAGTGATTAATAGGTATAATGGATATGTATAATGCCGTAAAATAAGTATCTGTTTTACAATGGCATATATAAGAGTAAACAATATGTCGGCGCCTGCTATGGACGCTTATATATTTATTTAGGAGGTTACATATGCTTTATATTGGAGTAGATTTGGGAACGTCATCGGTTAAGCTCGTGCTTATGGATGAGACAGGTAAAATTCACGGAA
>JAFZQT010000083.1 GCA_017620235.1 Butyrivibrio sp.
ACTCGATTTGATTTACGACGGCATTGTATCCTTCCAACAAGATATCGTGATAAGGGTCTTCTTCAAAGGCAATCCTACTGAATTCAAGAGTTTGTCGATTGAAAATGAGTTCGTTAATCAATGTGATATTTGACAAATAATGATTAAGGAATGCAAGAAACAAGTCATTGGCACCGCCTAAATTTGGAGAAGAGAATGATGCCATCATGTTTCTAAGTTGTACAGCATTTTCGGGCAATAATCCGGTTTCGCGACAAGTATCAGTAACCTGTTTTGTTGGGAGGTCATATTCACACAGCAAATACTCGGGAGTACAGTTATAGACCGAGCTGAGATCAAGGAGTTGTTCCAACGTGGGGATACGGTTTTCGCCAGACTGGTCTCGCCAACCCTTTTCCCAACTCTGAACAGTTGGTTTGGTATATCCGGTGAGATCTGCCAGGGCCTGCAAGGATAAGCGGGCACTAGTTCGTAAAGCATGTAAGCGTGCGGCAATTTTTATATGTAGTTCCTTACTAGAAAGCAGTTCGTCAGTATAGTTAAGCATATTTAACCATTTGTTATAGAAAATCATATAATAGTAATAATTGAGGTAGTTTCACTTTACCATAAGTATATGTAGAATACAAGATGAAAGCGAGGTGAAATAAATGGATGAGATAAGAAACCTTAATAAAAAACGGATCTGTGATCGAAGCAAAGATCATCGAGTCATAGAGATCCGACAGGGCGGATGCCTTACAACAATAACCGCCAACCCTGATGGGACGCTGAATATTTCTCATCAGAAGATAAAAGCAGCATAACAAATTCACGGGAACGCAGAGACGGCAGTGTGAATCCTAACATAGGACACCCTGCCGTTTTTGTTTTCGGAAAACGGTGTACAGAGTTTAATTTTGAAATTTAAATCGTACATATTTAACAAGAGTCCCATTAAGAGGAGGTGATGCGATGAGGGTATGACGGAAATGACAACTGAATATTGGCAATTCCTCGGAAGCGCAAAACAGGTTCCGAGGAAGAGCAGGCGAAAGCCGTTTCAAAAGTGACATCCGACCTGGATGCATACAGGCCAGGGGTCATGGCGAACAGCTGAGTACAAGGAAATACCAGCTGCCATGAACCTCTTATTTAGTTCACCCTTCTTCAGGGTACCTGTATGTGTTCAGGCTCTTTTTATGGTAAGAGGTCAAGCACTGTGTAGAACGAATCCTTGTCCAGTCTAGTGTCGCCGGCAACATCAACAGATTTCGATATGTCGGAGGACGAAAAATGATTAATACGACGAATATTGTAGAACATACGGATTCTACGCAGGAAAGCAGTAACATACTTGATAACCCGAGTAAGTTCATTAACGATTTCATATCTAAAGGGTATAAGAACCAGTTATGCAACTCTTATCTGAATGACCCGAAGAGACAGACTGAGATTGAACATAAGCTTGATGAGTACAGAAATGCAAAAGACGGTCATGAGAAGAAGGAAATAGGAGAGAGACTGTATTATCTCGTTCTTCCCGCGGTGATAAAAGGGTTTAATCTTTCATTCAAAGACCCCTATATGTATAAGAAGAAGAAATACGAAGTCGAGGATTTAAGAAGTGTCTTTGTGAATGAAAGTATAGAAATATTCGAAACTCTTCTTGAATACCAGACAAAAAGATCCATCAAGCAGCAAGATAGCTTGAGGGCGTTCAGAGAGAAACTGATCAGCTTGACCATAAAGAGATCAAAGACCTTTGTATTCTTAAGAACAGTAGATGCGGAACTGAGAGGGTATCACGTATACACGAAGGCAGAAAAGCATCTCCGGGCGCTGGAGGAAATGTTCAGGGAAGAGCACGGGTATGACGGATCTGACGAAGAACTTGCGAAGTATGCAGGCTGTAATGTTGATACGATCGTGAGAATTCGCAGAAGTATCAATGTTAAGAACCCACTTTCATTGGATGATAATGTCAGCGATGATGAGAATAACGAGGTTACTCTGGGAGAGTGTGTAGAGAGTGACGTCGCGGATTTCCAGACCGAAGACAAGGCGGTATTTAACGCTGAGTTTAATGATGCGATCAAGTTTATACAGAGCATTCTTACAACGAGAGAGTTCAAGAGATACGTTAAATACCATTATTTTCAGATGTCGGAATATGACATCGCGAAATCTGAAGTCGGATATGACGCTGACAAAAAAAAGATAAGTACTTGTCAGAGAAGTGTAGACCGTGATCTTAAGAAGGCCCAGGAGAAGATTGATCGGGCGCGGCAGAAAGCGGCATAGGACAAAACCAAACAGTATTTGATTGTGATTTTATAGCGGGCGGAACATGACGTTCCTCCCGCTATTTCTATATGATGATACAGATTGTGTCTTAAAAATATTTGAAAGACTGTAATAGGGAAATGTAACAGTTAACCGCACAGAAAGGAGCTTATTATGAGCGAAACAATCGGTGTGTGCCCTGTATGTGGCAGTCAATTCTCAAAGACAATCCTGGGATGGGGTTGCAGTAACTGGAAGGATGATGAGTGTAAAGCCATCATCTTCTCCGAAACATCAGGTCATAAGATCACGGAGGAAGAAGCGAAAGCACTCCTCGACGGTCAGGAGATCGGACCGTTCGACGACTTCGTCAGTAAGAAGAAGAACAAGAACTTCACGGCAAAGCTTAAGTTCTCAAAGGAAGAGGGAAAGCCTGTGTTCGTATTCCCGGAGGAACCCGGTGATGAAACCGATATCACATGTCCTGCTTGCGGTCAGGAAAACCTTGTACACACAGAGAAAGCA